>CAJWIB010000006.1 GCA_913041095.1 uncultured Rhodospirillaceae bacterium
CCCGGCGGTAAATTATCTCACCACCTATAACGCCGCACCGCAGTATTCCACGAGGCTCCGGGCGATTGATAGTTCTGGAGATCGCGTGGGTTCTATTACGCTGAATGATCAGAAGATCGAGCTTGATCCCCAGGATCAGCTGATCCTGGCGCTGCCACCTTACGAACTATCCGAGCTGCTGCCTGATATCACCGTGCCAACCGGGACACGCGCCATTGTGAACGTACATTTTCGTCTCGATGATCCGCCGAACTTGCCTAACGGTGCTCCTTTTGTTGGTCTAGTTGGCAGCACCGCACAATGGCTGTTCAAACGCGGTGATGTGTTTTCAGTGACAATAAGCGCTGCAGATGAATTAGCCAAAAAGACAAACGATGAAATCGCCGTAATAATCTGGCCTGAGATCGCTAAAGTGATTGGCCGTGACGATGGCACGATACCGCTGGTTCGCGTTATCAAAGAGCAGCGCGCAACAATTGCCCAGACACCGGAGCAAAACCACCGCCGCCCTGATTCGTCGACTAAATGGCAAAATTTGTTTTTGGCGGGTGATTGGACCAACACTGGATTGCCTGCGACCATTGAAAGCGCCGTGTATTCCGGGCAAAAAGCCGCGGATTTACTCAAAAAATAAAAAAAACTGTTAATTATTTGGTAAGAACCTACCAAATAATCTTTTGATTGTGTATACTTATCCGGCTGTTTGGAATTAAAATAGCTGGGGGTAAACCCTTTTGGTTTAACAATTAGCTCAGGAGAAAGAGGGAGAATTATGGGAAATCCACTCGATTCATTAACCGGCACTGTCATCAGTGGCCTTATTTTAACCGTCGTAATGGTCTTATTGACCAACATGATCGCGTCTTAAATTAGCGAAGAGGAGGTCTTATCATGGAATTTGGCATGGAATATTGGACGTTCATCGTTCGCTGGCTGCACGTTTTAAGCGGCGTCATGTGGATCGGTCTGTTGTGGTACTTTAACTTCGTACAAACACCGACCGTACCGACCATTCCGGATGAACTAAAACCGGCGATACCAAAACACATTATGCCGGTAGCATTATTTTGGTTCCGCTGGGCAGCACTTTCCACCCTGGTTTGGGGTCTGGTGCTGGCATGGATGAACGGCTATCTCGGCGACGCGTTGGCAATTGGTTTGACCAGTGGCGCTGCCCGTGACGCATCTATCGGCTTCGGCATGTGGATGGGTGTCATTATGGCCTTCAATGTTTGGTTTATTATTTGGCCGAACCAGCAAAAAGTAATTGGTTTGGTTGAAGCCAGTGACGAAGAAAAGCCGAAGGCTGCGCGCGCTGCGGCATTGGCATCTAGGACCAACACCATGTTGTCGATCCCAATGATGTACTCAATGGTATCGGCGCAAAATCTTTATTAAGTAGCTAGCTTTAAGGCTAACCAAGGAACGGGATCGCTGTGGCGGTTCCGTTTTTTTGTGCCGAAATAACCAAAAAACTACTGTGACCCTCATCATAGCACCTAATCGGCCATTCGTTTAAATTACTGAAAAATATCAATCAGGTGGTAGAGAATTCAATTGAGTGTTTCAGGCGCATTATCAACGGCAGTCAGCGGCCCCCATGCCAGCGCAGTTCAATTTCGCACTTACGCCAAACTATGCAGCCAAAGAAGTCCGCACCATCTCTTAGGTAGACGGATCGGATCGGATCAAGCCAATACTGGTGGCGTTACCACAACAATAATTGAAGGTGGTGATGTCAACCTCGTCTAAGAATACATCGACATAACCCAAGCCAAAATATCCTATACCGCCAATGTTAAAGTGGTCGCTATTACCGAAGAGCTTGTTGGCTCTCTGCTCGATATTACCGGTTATCCCGCCTCTGATTTTTTTGCCAAATTGCTTGCAATCAAACTCCTTTTTAAGGATCCTATGATCATTAACGGGAGGGAAATTATGCACGAAATTTTCATCGAAACTGAAGATCAACGCGCCATTCTTGAAACTGTGCAGCGGTTTGTTGAATCTGAGGTCACGCCACGTTCCGCTGAGCTCGACGCCAATACCGATCCGGAAGCAAGTTATTCTTGGGAGATCGTCGAAAAAGCCCATGAAGTTGGCCTACGTCAGGCGACTTTGAGTGAAAAATATGGCGGTATGGGATTGGATTCTTTAACAACCTCGATGGTCATCGAAGAGCTTGGCAAAGGCGATCTCGGTGTTTCGGTAATTTTCGCGCAAACACTGAAAATTGCTAAAATTATGGAAGCTGCCTTAAATGAAGAGCAGCGCAGCCGGGTGTTGCCAATTTTTGCTAAAGACCCCCGTGGGATGCTGGGCATTGGCATTACCGAACCGGACAACGCCTCGAACTATTTTATCCCTCATCCAACGCCGTTCCGCACGACGGCTGAAAAAACCGATGGTGGCTGGATCGTCAACGGTATGAAACATTTTATCTCGAACGGCAATCGGGCGAGCTTTTATTTGGTGTTTATTCAGACCGAGAAAGGTACTCCGCTGGCCGAAGGCAGCACCTGTTTTCTGTTGGAACGCGATCGCGAAGGATTTTCCATCGGCCGGGTGCACGACAAGATGGGTGAACGCCTTGCCAACAATGCGGAATTGGTCTTTCAGGATTGTTTTCTGCCAGATGAAAACATCATCGGTGGCCTAAACAATGGCTTTAAAGTGTTGTCTGAATTTCTGCCCCAAAGCAACGCCTATGCGGCTTCCAGTATTCTTGGTGTCGCCGGCGCCTGCTATGAGAAAGCGCTCAATTGGACGAAAATCCGCGTGCAAGGCGGCAAACCCTTGATCGAACATGACGGTATCCGTGCCCAATTGGCGGAAATGCGGATGCTGATTGATGCCTCACGCTCTTACATTCATCGAGCCTGTTATCTAGCGGACAATCAAGATCAAGGTTGGGATAAGACGCTCGGCGTACTGCCCAAAACCATGGCGTCACAAGCGGCCTGGAAAATTGCCACTTGGTGCCTCGAGATTCACGGTGGTCATGGTTATATGAAGGAGTTTGGCGTCGAGAAGCTGGTCCGCGATGCGGCTGCTTTCCTGCATTCGGATGGCGTCAACCGCACACTGTTCTTGAAAGCCGCCAACTTTATGTATGAGGATTAAACTCTAGGAGTTCTTGCCATGAAAGCGATGGTGCTCGAAGCCGCCAACACGCCGTTCGTTTTAACTGAGGTGCCAGACCCGGTTACCGGCCCCGGTGAAGCCGTCGCCAAAGTCTATGCCTGCGGTTCCGGCCTGACCATCCAACATTTCAAAGCAGGACGTTCACCCACTATCTTCCCGCGCATTATTGGCCACGAAATTTGCGCCGAGATCGTCGAAATCGGCGATGGCGTTGATAGCCTTTCGGTTGGCGATATTGTGACCTCGTATTTCTATATGAATTGCGGCACTTGCAAGTATTGTCGCGCCAATCTGCAGCCACTGTGTGAAAATCTCGGCGGCTATGTTGGCCGCGAAATTGATGGCGGTTACGCTGAATATATCAAACTGCCGGAACGCTGGTTCGTGCGGTTACCAGATGGCCTCGACTGGGAAGACCAGCCTGCGCATGTCGGCGTCGCTATGGATGCCCTGGCGACTCCCTACAAAGTTTTGCGCCGCACCCGCGTTAGACCTGGCGAAACCGTGGCTGTCTTTGGCGCCGGTGGCGGCCTCGGTATTCATCAATTGATGATGGCGAAATGGGCCAATGCACGGGTTATTGCCGTCGACACCAAAGCCAGCAAATTCGATACTTGCCGGGAAGCCGGTGCCGACGACGTGGTCGATGCTTCGAGCGAAAATGTGGTCGAAGCATTGATGGATCTCACCGGTGGCCACGGCGTCGATGTTGCAGTTGATTATGTTTCCGCCAAGGTGACGCTGGAGCAAGCGGTGCAGTCCCTCGGCAAACATGGCCGCATGGTGACACTCGGCGGTGCGGGTGAAACCTTCGAGGTTAAGGCTAGCCTCCTGCTCGCCAAGGAAATCGACGTGCTCGGCAGCCGCTATGTCTCGCCACTGGAAATCTTGGAGACCTATGACCTGATGGTGCGGAAAGAGGTCTGGCCGATTGTCACCGAAATCCGTCCCCTGGAAGAAGCTGAAATTGTCCACGAATTGGTTGAAAAAGGCAAGGTCACTGGCCGCGCCGCGTTATTGATCGGCTAGTTGCAAACGGCTGCGATTCCGGTACTGGGTATCAGATCCGCAACAACTACCCTCTAATTTCAAGTCCGGTACCCGGTACCTTGGATTATACTTCCAGAATTACTTTCAATCGTTCGTCGCTGGGTTCCATCAACAGCTTGATCGCCTCGGTGAGCTCTTCCAATGGATAGATGTGGGTGATGAATGGCGCGAGGTTAACTTTACCCTCTTCGACCAGCTTAATGCTGGCTGGAAAATCACTAGGCAGCGCGGCGCGAGTATTGATAAGGTCGAGTTCCTTAAAGTAAAGTTCATAAAACGGCAGCTTGCCTTCGAGCGCGGCATAGATGCCGAATGGAATAATGCGTCCACCGAAGCGGGCTAAATCCATCGCTTCGGCGAGCACGGAGATATAACCAACCGCTTCAATCACCACATCTGCACCACGGCCATCAGTTAGTTTCAAAACCGCCACTTTAGCCGCCTCACCATGTTCAACGACACAATCGGCGCCCATTTGTTCCGCCAGACCACGTTTATGAGCATTGCGTGAAACGCCAACAACCGCTTTGGCACCAAGCGCCTTTGCCACTTGAATTTGCAACAACCCAGTAACGCCAAGGCCCAGCACTACGACAACTTCATCGGCTTGTATATTGGCGCGATTTTGAGCGTGGAGGACCGTCGTCATCACCTGGATAAGCGGCCCCTCGGTCATATTAATGTTGTCACCGAGGGCAAACACATTGCCCGCCGGGGCAAGATAATTCTCAGTATAAACGCCGTCAACTTCACGACCCAGCATCCCTCCATTTTCACAAAGATGGGTATCACCTCTAGCGCAATAAAAGCAGTTCTCACAATAGAGCACCGGATCAATGATCACGCGATTACCTGGGCCACTGCCATCGGCGGCTTGGCCTTCGATAATTTCACCCACCCCTTCATGACCCATAACGACGGGATAATTTGCTAGAATACCGCCATCATAAATTTTAGTATCGGTGCCGCAAATGCCGACATGGGTGATCCGCACCAGGACCTGACCTTCGCCGCTGGCCGGGGTGGCGCGATCCGTTATCGTAACATCGCTGGGTCCGTTAAGAAGGGCTGCTTTCATTTAATTACTCTCACAATAGTTTATCTAATCTGGCACTAAGTTCCGCCATGCGGTGGGCTGCTGTTTGTTCAGCCAGGAACCGCTGACGTGCGGCTCGGGCATTTTTTGACAATCTTCCGGTGCATTAACGAAGCGATCCAACAACACCGGCAGTTTATCAAGTGATTTAAAATAAACGGCTTCGACATCCGGTTCAAACAAAGTTAGCGCATCTTCCCGCCAATCAGACAAAATAAATGCACCGCTCACGGCAATTTGAAATAAACGGTGGTGACAAGAGTGCGGCCACGGCGTCAGGTTTAAGTTAATCAACGACGAACAGAACAAGGGCAAGAGATCGTGCCACTCCCTGCCCTCTTTCATAATCACATTTTACCGGTCAGTTTCAACACTGCCAATACCAACGATGTGGAGCTCCCGGTTTCCTACCGCATGGATAAGCTGCCCTGTGGACTCACTGGTTTCTGGCAGCCTGGGCAGGTCTATGGTAAGACCAATCGTCATGGATTTATTCAACTGGAATCAACGCTGCGGCTACCCGCCGGTCTTCTGTCGTCAGCACGTTAAAGGTCCGGCACGCTGCGCCAGTAGCCATTGGCTCAATTTTAATACCAACGGCTTTTATCTCGTCCCGAAGTACCGGTGGGATAAGCGCTATACCTTTGCCGCAACCAATCAGTAAAATATCAATGGCGGGATCGGCTTTGATGACATCAGAAAATACATCAAGGCTCAGTTTATCAATCGAAGACACGGTCCAAGTGATAGTTTCATTGGGGAACACGAGAACGGGAGAGTCGAAGACCACATCGCTAACCCGAAAGCGATAATCACCATAACTTTGAATGATTTGCCGGCCAACGGGCATCGACGGTGTAATATCTAGTGACATAGGCCGTCTTCTCCCTTGTTAGCAATTCTGCTGTACGTCTAGGAGGATATCTCTTTAGCAACCTCTTGGTCACTCTTTACCTGCGCAGTACCACGATTAACATTGAGATAAAGCAGCAGTGGCACGGCCAGACAAATCGATGAATAGGTGCCGATGACAACGCCCCAGATCATGGCGAAACTGAAGCCACGAATAACTTCACCGCCCAGTATGTAGAGTGACAGCAGCGCCAGCAACGTGGTGACCGACGTCATCACCGTCCGAGATAGTGTTTCGTTGATGGAGTTGTTCAGCAATTCTGGCAGCGACAACGTTTTATACTTACGCAGATTTTCCCGCACCCGGTCATAGACCACCACCGTATCGTTAATCGAATAACCGGCAATCGTCAGGATCGCCGCCACCGTCGAGAGGTTAAACTCGATCCCGGTCAAGGCAAAGATACCAATGGTCGATAGCACATCATGGGTAAGCGCAATAATAGCGCCCAGGCCAAATTGCCACTCAAAACGGAACCAAATATAGATAAGGATACCAAGCATCGCGAGGACAACAGCCAAGACGCCATCGCGGAATAATTCTTCACTGACCTTAGGCCCGACAAACTCGGTGCGCCGATATTCGACACCCGGCCCCAATGCCTGTTTAACTTTATCGATTGCGGCTTGTTGTGCTTTCTCGCCACCTTCCTGCTTTTGCACACGAATCAGGATATCAGTCGGCGCGCCAAATTCCTGCAGGGATATTTCGCCCAGCCCTAGATTCGAGAGTTGCTGGCGCATTTCACCCAACTTGCCAGCTTTATCAACCCGGACTTCGATCAGGATACCACCTTGGAAATCGATACCGTAATTGAGATCCCGTGCCACAAACAACGAGAGCGACGCCAGGATCAGCAGCACGGAAAACGCAAAGAAGATCGTGCGTTTGCCAATAAATTCGAGATTTGGCTTAATGGAGATTAGATTTAATGGTTTCATCAATCCCCTCCTATATCGGCACTTCGGTGATACGGCGGCTTCTAATCCACGTCACAACCAGCAAACGGGTGAGCATGATGGCGGTAAACATTGAAGTCACAATGCCGATGGAAAGCGTTACGGCAAAACCACGCACCGGACCTGATCCAAAGTAGAACAGGATCAGCGCGGCAATCAATGTGGTTAGATTGGCATCGATAATCGTCGTAATAGCGCGGCTATAGCCGGCATCGATTGCCGAGATCGGCGTTCGTCCAGCCCGTACTTCTTCGCGGATGCGTTCGAACACCAGCACATTGGCATCCACTGCCATACCAATGGTCAAGACAATACCGGCAATCCCCGGCAAGGTCAGCGTCGCTTGCAAGAGCGAAAGACCACCTAATATTAGCACCATATTTACCAGCAGGGCGACATCAGCAAAAACGCCAAAGACGCCATAAGTAATCACCATAAAGATGACGACTAAGATAAGTCCAATGATCGAGGCGATTTTACCGGCAGCGATGGAATCAGCGCCGAGACCCGGACCGACCGAGCGTTCTTCTAAGATCGTCAATGGTGCTGGCAGCGCGCCAGCACGCAACAATAAGGCCAAATCCTGTGCTTCCGAGATGGTGAAGTTACCGCTGATCTGGCCACTACCGCCAAGAATTGGCTCACGAATGACTGGTGCGGTAATGACTTTGCCATCCAGCACCACGGCAAAAGGCCGGTTTACATTGGCTTTGGTGACATCACCAAATTTCTTGCCGCCCAAGGTATCAAAACGGAAATTTACAACCGGTTCGCCGGTGCGACTATCGAAAGAAGGTTGAGCATCAATTAGTCGATCTCCCCCAACGGCAACTCGTTTGCGTACCAAATAACGCTGGGGCTGGCTCCGATCTACGTTCACTTGAGCCACGGGCAGCAACATCGATCCCGGTGGAATGCGCCCTTGCATGGCTTCTGACATCGAGCCCTTGTGGTCCAATAAATGAAAGGACATTTTAGCCGTCCGGCCAAGCAGGCGTTTTACCCGCTCCGGATCATCAACACCCGGCAATTGGACAAGGATACGATCCTGGCCCTGGCGCTGAATGGTAGGTTCCCGTGTACCGGTTTCATCAATACGGCGGCGGACAATTTCGATACTTTGATTGATGGCGGCATTTCTAATATCGCGCAATGCCTGCTCGCTATAATTTAGTGTCACCCGGTTGCCTTCGGCAAGAATTTCTAATTTACTTTCAATACCTTGAGCCAACTTACTGGCTTTTTCCAACTCTGTTGATTTTCGCACCATAAAAGTCACGCTCGTACCACGTTGACTCAGCCCGGTATAACGAATGCGATCTTTACGTAACGCGACACGGATACCATCAATCAGACCCTCCAGGCGCTCGCGCACAACATCATTAACTTCAACTTCAAGTAAAAGGTGAGAGCCGCCTTGCAGATCAAGGCCGAGATTTACCTGTTCGTGAGGCAGCCAATTCGGTAGGCTTTCCGCCGTCGTCCTATCGAGCAAATTCGGGGTAGCAAAGGCCAAGCCCAGAATGACTATCCCGAGAATGATGGAAATCTTCCATTTAGAGAAATGAACCATCGAAGGTGTTAGCTACACTATTTCTTACCGCCGCCCAGCAACTTGCCAAGCAGACCGCCACCGCCTGCTTCATTGGCTGGGGCTGGAGTGGCGTCACCTGAGGCCGGTTTTGATTTCGATTGAACGCTCGCGATCAATGAACGCTGCACCCGAATTTTAATGCCTTCGGCAATTTCAACGGCCAATTCATCATCGTTCACTACCTTGGTCACTGTACCCATGATACCACCACCGGTGACAATTTTGTCGCCACGACGAACAGTGCCAAGCATTTCACGATGTTGTTTTGCGCGTTTTTGCTGTGGTCTGATCAACAGAAAGTAAAAAACCACAAAAATCAGAACCAGCGGCAACAGTGTAGTGAGACCGCCGTCTGCACCGCCCGTGGCTTGCGCATAAGCTGGCGAAATAAACATCTATAGCTCCCTAAACAATAACGATGCGCGGAATATAGCCCGCCACGCCGTCAATGCAATCGTAAAGCACTGATTTTCACGAAAAATTGGAAAATTGTGAATTTTACCTGGATATAAAAAAAACGAGATGCACATTAGGTCCATCCCATTTTAGTTCAACATGATAGGCTTATTTCATCGCCCCAATTTCTTTGTAATATTTAGCTGCACCTGGATGAAATAGCATGGCAATTTTTTGCGTCGCATATTTCATTGTGACATCTCCGGTCCAGGGTGCATTGGCACGAATTTTCTCAATATCAAATATACATGTGAAATTATTGACCAATCGTACACGTATGGTAGGGTCCCGCCGCCTAACGAATAAGGTGATTTCGGAGAATACTTGAATGCCAAAACACGAGCTTGACCCTCTTTTGGAACGCATCGCTGACGCGCTGGACCGTTTGGCACCGCCTGCTGGTAAAAGCCATGATCTGTCCGCTGCGAATGCCTTCGTCTGGCATTCTAATCCTGAAAACCTTGAGCCGATCCACAAAGTCAACCGGATAGCGCTTGATCTGCTACGGGGGATTGACCAGCAAATTAGTATTTTACGCGATAATACCGAGCGCTTCGCCAATGGCTTTCCCGCTAATAACGCGTTGCTGTGGGGTGCCCGCGGCACCGGCAAAAGCTCGCTGGTTAAAGCCATCCACGCTGAAATCAATGAAAATAATAAGAACCAGCTGGCATTGGTTGAAATTCACCGGGAAGATATTCCAACTCTGCCTCGACTGCTGCATGTCCTGGCTAAATCAGACCGGCGCTGTCTGCTGTTCTGTGATGATCTCTCTTTCGAGATGGAAGACGCGACATTCAAATCACTGAAAGCCGTGCTTGAAGGCGGCATTGAAGGCCGGCCGGAGAATATAATTTTTTATGCGACATCCAATCGTCGTCACCTTATGCCGCGGGATATGATTGAGAACGAGCGCTCAACCGCCATCCACACCGCAGAGGCCGTCGAAGAAAAAGTCTCGCTGTCGGATCGTTTTGGTCTTTGGCTTGGCTTCCACCCGGTCAAACAGGATACTTTCTTTGACATCATTGACGGCTATGCGAAACGCTACGGCTTAAAAATGAACCAGGAGCAACTCCACGCCGAGGCCCTCGAATGGTCAATGACCCGGGGCTCACGCTCCGGTCGGGTTGCTTGGCAGTTTATTCAGGATCTCGCCGGTCGCCTCGGCAAGCACATCGACTAAAAAGTATACCAGGTACACTTTTAATATTTCAATTATCTAGATATATCTATTAGTTAGCAGTGCAAAAAGTGTACCTGGTACACTTTTTATCTGTGCACTCAGCCGCTTGAGATGCCTAAGCGGATTGATGGCGCGTTTGCCTTTGCGAATTTCAAAATGCAGTTGCGGTGAGGCAACATTACCCGACGCGCCCACTTTAGCCACCACCTGACCTTTACCAACCTTATCACCACGCCTCACCAACAACCGGTCATTATGAGCATAAGCCGTGACCCAGCCGCCGGCATGTTTGATCAGCAATAAATTGCCAAAACCACGAAGCTCGTTGCCGGCGTAAGCCACGACGCCGCTGCCGGCCGCACGCACTGACGCACCATGGGGGGCGGCAATGTTGATACCATCATTATGCAATCCTTCACCTTTTGAGCCGTAAATCGACAATAGTCGGCCCTGCACTGGCCAATTAAACCGGCCAGAAGTTTTGACGCGAGGTACGGGGATCGTTTTTCTTGGCGTCGTCGTTACCTTAGGCTGCTGGTGTGGCGCTTTCACCGCTGGTTTGCGGGAGGGAATGGGAATTTCTGGCACCGGCTCTGCACTTTGTCTTACCGATGGTAGAGTCTCCGTTTTAACCGGCTCGCGTTTAGCCACGACAGTTTCTTCCGGCATACCCGATGCCCCGGATGACGGCAACACTAGCTGTTGCCCAACATAAATTCGATAGGGCGGGCGCAGATAGTTCAGCCGCGCCAACTCATAAGCATCAAAACCATAGTGCCGGGATATTTTATAGAGTGAGTCACCGCGAACAATTTGGTGAACCCGGGGACGCGGTAGGATGAGCGATTCGCCCCGCTGCAAACGATAGGGTGGCATCAGATCATTGGCTTCGATAATGGCCCGCGCAGAAACGCCATAGCGCCGGGAAATAATAAACAGCGTATCTCCGTTTTTAACTTGGATGATGCCGCTGGCTGGAATTTCGGCACGCTGAGATACCGGGGTGGACGGAACTGACATTGCTGGTGCGACGCGTTGACTACCGGATTGTTGACTGGGCGGTGGCCATTGCAGATTGCCGCAACCTGATAAAATCAGGACTACGCCAAAACCAACAAAATTCCTAAAGTTCTTTTCCATAGACATTGCCCACAGGTACTTTGGGATATCAAAGTTTTATGTTCCGGTAGCTTCTTCCGGTATTAAGGGCACAAATTGAACATCACGTAACTCTTCGGTTTCGAGACCGTGATCAGTTTTGATCACTTTCAAAATGGTTCGAAAATCATCGCTCAGCCCAATCGGCACGATCATAATACCACCGAGCGAAAGCTGCTCCGCTAAAATAGGCGGCACATCAGCTGCCGCTGCCGTCACGATAATGCGTTCAAATGGAGCCTGCGCATCCCAGCCGAGAGTACCATCACCAACTTTGGTCGTGACATTACGAATGCGGAGATTTTCAAATCTTTTTTCCGCCTCCTCCAGTAATGGCGCATGACGTTCTATCGAATAAACGCGGCGGCATAATGGCGATAAAATTGCCGTCTGATAGCCGGAACCAGTGCCGATTTCGAGTACCTTTTTCCGGTCATCCAATTCAAGAGCTTCTGTCATCAAGCCAACCACAGCTGGCTGGCTGAGCGTCTGGTGGTGCCCAATCGGCAGGGTGATATCTTGGTAAGATTTATTTTGAAAGGCGTCCGGCACAAACACTTCCCGCGGCACGCTTTCCATGGTTGCGACCACATCCGGATCGGTTATGCCAGCACGACGAAGTGCTAGCACTAGCTCCATCTTTAATTTCTCAGAAAGACTAATATCGTAATTCACTACCTTTTTCCCTTTGTCAGGCTTTTATTTCTTAAAAGCCTCTTTCAAAGTGCGCATCGTTGCCCGGTGGGTTAGATCGAGCGAAATCGGGGTCACCGAAACTGCGCCATTCTGGATCGCCGCCAAATCCGTACCAGCCGGATAGCGTGCAGAATTTTGCTGTGCGCCAATCCAATAATACGGCTCACCTCTCGGATCACTACTTTCGATAATCTCATCGCCGATCTTGCGGCGCCCCTCCCGGGTGATTTCGATGCCAGTTACCTTGGTCTTGGGTACATGGGGAAAGTTAACATTTATTAAAACATCATGCGACCAGGCGACAGAAGTGACTTTTTTGATGATTTTTGCCGTATAAGCCTCAGCCGACGACCAATTTATCCTGGTTTTTACGTAATCTTCATCAATATCCTGACTAAGGGCAATTGCCGGAATACCAAACAGCGTCGCCTCCATCGCCACCGCTATGGTGCCGGAATAAGTCATATCCTCGCCGACATTAGAACCACGATTAATGCCCGCCAGCACCAAGTCAGGGCGGCAATCGCGCATCAGATTGTTCATTGCCATCATCACGCAATCGGTCGGCGTGCCGTTGACGCTGTAGCGATTTTTACTAACATTCTTGATCCTGAGCGGCGAGTGCAGTGTCAGAGAATGCCCGGTCGCGCTTTGCTCAACTTCAGGCGCAATAACCCAAACCTCTTTGCAAAGTTTTTTGGCTATTGCCTCAAGCTTTTTAAGACCCGGTGCGTCAATGCCATCATCATTGGATATTAAGATTCGTGATTGTTTCAAATTGAGCGGTGCGTCAAACATCAGCTTGCCGTAATGACTTTTAGCCCACTCATATAAGGCCGCAAGGCTTCCGGCACGATGATAGAGCCGTCTTCCTGCTGATAGTCTTCCATGATGGCGATCAGGGTGCGGCCGACGGCGAGACCTGATCCGTTGAGCGTATGAACATGGATGGTGCCTTTGCCTTCGTTGGGACGATAGCGGGCCTTCATGCGCCGCGCCTGAAAGTCGCCGCAATTGGAAACACTGGAGATTTCCCGGTAGCGTCTTTGTCCCGCCAGCCATACTTCGATATCATAGGTCTTATGAGCTGAGAAACCGAGATCACCTGTACAGAGCGAAACCACACGATAAGGCAGTTCCAGCCGCTTGAGCACTTCTTCGGCGCAGGCCGTCATGTGCTCGTGTTCTTCTTCAGAGTCTTCCGGCTTGGTGACCGCAACCATTTCGACCTTGGTAAATTGATGCTGGCGGATCATGCCGCGGGTATCTTTGCCAGCCGAGCCTGCTTCCGAGCGAAAACACCAGGTCATCGCCGTATAGCGCCTCGGCAAATAGTCTTCATCCATAACTTCATTGGCAACGATATTAGTCAGCGGCACCTCGGCGGTCGGGATAAGATAGAACCCCTCCTCCATTTTAAATAAATCTTCTTCGAACTTCGGCAACTGGCCAGTACCGTAGAGCGCGTTGTCACGCACCAAAGCTGGCGGATTTACTTCGGTGTAGCCGTTTTCATTGGTGTGCAAATCAAGCATGAAGGCAGACAAGGCGCGCTCCATCCGCGCCAGTGCGCCTGATAAAACCACAAAACGAGCACCTGACATTTTGGCTGCGGTTTTGAAATCCATCTGGCCCAGCGCTTCACCAAGATCGAAATGCTCCTTGGCGTCGAAACCTAAATCTTTCAGCTCGCCCCATTTACGCAGTTCAAGATTGTCATCCTCATCGGCGCCTTCCGGCACGTCATCGGCCGGAATATTTGGGATTTCACTCAAAATTTCATCAAGTTTATCGCCGGCTTTTTTAACCGCCGCTTCGGCTTCGGCTTGCGCGTCTTTGGACTCGGCAACTTCTTTCATTTCAGCATCAGTGTCTTCGCCCTGGCTTTTTTTCTGGCCAATAATTTTCGACAGCTCGTTGCGCCGGGTTTGCAGCTCCTGCGCCGTGGTTTGCGCTTCACGGCGGCGCTTATCGATCTCAATCAAATCAGCCGCCATAGGTTCTAGTCCACGCCGGGAGATCCCCGCATCAAACGCATGAGCATCTTCACGAATGGCTTTAATATCTAACATTTAAAATTTCCGAGTGTGTAATTGAATTTGAAACTTATAGGGCGCACGGGTCATGAGAACAAGTGTGGTGATGGGAGTGCAATTTATACACATAGATGTGTATTTTTGTTGAATATGGACAATTAGTGTGTATAATACACATATGAATAGTAGAGAGCTTTTAAAGCGCTCAAATCAGACGGCTGGTTTGAAGTGGCGCAAAAAGGTTCTCGCAAACAACTCAAACACAAAACTAAGCCGGGACGGATAACCTTGTCGCATCCCAAAAGGGACATCCCAATAGGTACGTTGCGTTCCATTGAATGGCTAGCAAAGATTAAGTTGAGGTGATCTATGGATTATATTGCTCTGTTAAGAAAAGAAACTGATACCGATTACGGGGTGGATTTTCCCGATTTGCCGGGCTGTACCACCACTGGCTCCACCTTGGATGAAGCCAAAGAAATGGCGGCGGAAGCTATCGCCTTTCATATTGAAGGCTTAATCGAAGATGGTGAAGGTATTCCCGCTCCTTCATCGCTAGAAGAAATCATGGCGGATAAAGCCAATAAAGACGCTGTAGCTTTTCTAGTACCCTATCAAAGTAGCGAAAAGGCCGTGCGGGTAAACATTACCCTACCGTCTTCTTTGTTGAAACGTATCGATAGGCAATCCGGTAAGCGCGGCAGATCGGGATTTTTGGCGGCCGCCGCTGAAAAAGAGTTAACGAAATAAATATTTTCCGGGACGCTTTGTTTCCGTTAACAATCTTAAGTCACATTAAAATCTGTTTCTTCGATGATTTCTTCTTCCTCATCATCCACTTCGGCCTCTGCTTTTTTCTTTTCAACGGTGCGGACGGCGATGATCGATATCTCGTAGAGAATAATGATCGGAATTGCGAGGCCGATCTGGCTGATGATATCCGGTGGGGTCAGCACGGCAGCAGCAATAAACACCATCACCAACGCGTATTTACGTTTGGCGGCAAGCCCAACCGAAGTCACGATCCCTGCCCGCGCCAGTAATGTTAAAATGATCGGCAGTTGAAAGCTGATGCCAAAAGCGAAGATCAGTCGCATCACCAGCGACAAATACTCGTTAACCTTGGCTTCCAGTTGGATCGGCAGACCGCCGCCCAAACCGGCTGATTCAAAGCTCAGGAAAAACTTCCAGGCCAAGGGAAAAATAAAATAATAGACCAACGCGCCGCCGGCGAAGAACAGGATCGGTGACAGCACCAGATAGGGCGCCAACGCCATTTTCTCATTTTTGTAAAGACCGGGCGCAACAAACTTCCAAAACTGCATGGCGATGAACGGGAAGGAGACAAATATCGCCGCCCAGAACGACACTTTAATATAAGTGAAAAAGGCCTCATGCAGCGCGGTGTAAATAAGCCGCCGGTTTTGCCCGGTTTCGGTCATGATATCGGCCAGCGGCTGGACCAAAAAGGCGTAGATCTGTTCAGCAAAAGTATAGGCGCCAACAAACACGACAAAGATAGCAATCACCGAATACATCAGGCGATTGCGAAGCTCGATGATATGATCCATCAACGGCGAGGTATTTTCTTCGACTGAATCACTCACGTTTTATATTCCTTGGGCTGAACTTCAACTGCGGCGGATTCTTCTTCCTGCTCCAGCTCAGCTATGCCTTCCAGCTGATTTTCTGGTAGTTGTTCAACTCCATCGTCATCATCCAGCACAGCGGTGCCGTTGGGATCATCTTCGGTATCTTCATCATAGGATGGATCGTCTAAATCAGTGGGATTGGCAAATTCGTCGCCACTAAAATCGAAGGCGTTTTTAATCTCACCATCTCCATCGATGGCTTTTTCAAGGGCGTCATTGGCATCGAACGAGCCGGCCGACTCGATTTGTTTTTTAACCTCATCGAGCTCGGTGTCCCGGATCATGTCGTCAACATGGCCGCGAAATTCGCGCGTCATCGCCTTGGCTTTACCAACCCATTGGCCGACCGTTCTGAGAACCCGCGGAAGATCCTTAGGGCCAATAACAATTATCGCCACGATTAATATGATGGTGATCTCGGTCCAACCGATATCAAACATTTAAGCTACCGTACTTGATGTGAAAGCTCGTTTATCTGACCAACATGCGGCCTACTGAACGACAAAGATCAGATTTTTACTGAATCTTCTTTGTTTTCTGCGGATTCTGAAACCTGTGCAGTATTATTTTCCGCAGGCGCCGATTCTTTTTTAGAATCAGTGACTTCCTCCGCCATCCCAGATTTGAAATTCTTAACGCCTTTAGCAACATCACCCATTACTTTGGGCAATTTACCGGCGCCAAAAATAATCAAAACAATCACCAAGACAAGGACAACCTGCCAAACTCCGATCCCCATTTTACAAACTCCTACTCTTCATAAATTCAAGGGAGCGGATAATGGCAGACTCGAAGGCATAGAGCAATGATGGCGTATTGGAAGAATCTCCCGATCAACGTTGTTTAATTTTGCCTAACTTGAGATACATAATGGAACAACTCCATTTTTAGAATGAAAAAGGCCAAACAAGGACTTTGTGCGACGGTTTATCTTTTGATCACCTCGGTAATTAAGATAAAAGATGGAAATGATAAAATCACCCACTACAACGCCAGTTGTATTGTTAAAAGTGATCGTGTCGCACGATCTTTTTTACAACCGGTAGATGGCTAGCTATCGCTTTTGCCGCCACCGAGGCACTCTGGTGACGGCAAAACGGCCCTGCCCTTCTCTTTCCATTCATCCGGCGTTAATGCCTGGATCGCCAACGCGTGCACTGAACCGGCTAATTCCTCGGCCAATACTTTGTTTACGCGCTGATGGCGCTTGACCAGACGCTCGCCTTCAAACTCATCGGAAATGATAACCACTTTGAAATGAGACTCTGAACCCGTCGGCACATTATGCATGTAGCTTTCATTGATGACTTCCAATCCCAATACCGGGATCGCATCAACTAATTTTCGCTCGATCGTTTCTTGTATATTCATTAACTATACCAATATGAAAAACTGTTAAATTAAAATGCTGAAAACGGTATATCAATATTATGCAAAAAGCTGCTCCGACCCCTAATTCTATCATAGAATTAGAATGTTAAGATTTCAATCGAGCTAATTTAAAAGTTATACTCGAATATGCAAATTCATTCAAAATATCAGATTTTTCCTGACTTAAATTTGGTCTTTGTTCAACGCAGTGGGTAATTCTCCTTTGGCGCGATGCAATCAATATTCAAAGATATCTTAAGTGACCCGAATTTTAACACTGGAATAAACTTTTTAGTCGATTCGCAGAAAGTTGATTACAGTAGTGCCAACTATGCAGCAATTTCCGTTCAACAGGAGATATGGTCCTCAACTCACAATAAATTAGGCCCCTGTAAAATGGCATTTCTTCAACAAGACGTCACAAATTATGGTATCAGCCGTCAAGCTTCCAGTATGTTTTCTCCGATACAGTTGAACGCCAACCGTTTCGAAATCTTTGTGAGGCCTGTTCATCGAGAGCCGGCAGATTGCCTGCTGCCAGTTAAGAGCCTAGCGAAAATTCCACGAACTTTTCGACGAAGTCCTGTCCCCACACCGTGACAAAGACATCGTAGCGCATGAAGTTACCCTACTCGGTTTCAAGCGATGCGAGGTCGGCCCCATCATCCGGATCAAGCGGGTCTTCGTTCATGACTCCTTGCTCGGGCATTTCTTCGAGCTTATCAGGATCGGCTTTAGGCGCCATATTGGCCCGGGTTCCGAGCGTCTGGATAGCCGGACGTTTATCAATCAAGCCGGCGGCCTTAAGCTCTTCCATACCCGGCAGGTCTTCCAAACTTTTCATCGCAAAGTGATCGAGGAAACCTTCGGTTGTGCCCCAGGTAACAGGTTTACCGGGTGTGCGGCGGCGGCCCCGCGGCCTGATCCAGCCGGCTTCAAACAAGACATCCATCGTGCCCTTGCTCAATCCGACACCCCGGATTTCTTCGATCTCAGCCCGGGTAACAGGTTGATGGTAGGCAATAATCGCCAATGTTTCGACGGCAGCACGCGACAGCTTGCGGGTGATTGTCCGATCCACCAGCAAGGCTTGAGCAAGGCCGGGGTCGGTCCGGAAGGCCCAGCCTTTACCAATTTGGACAAGATTGATGCCGCACTCCCCGTAATGGTTTTTGAGTTCCTCGATCAGAGCTTCGATCTCGGCGCCATCCGGCAGCCGTTCTTCCAGCACTTTTAATGGCACCGGTTCCGCTGAGGCAAATAAAAACGCCTCCAGCAATTTCAGGTGATATCTGTCCACACTATTCATCGTCAATTAGTCTCGATTTGCGTCATTAGATTTATCAAGTTTCTCCGGCCTGTGCGCGGCGTCTTTAATAAAAATTGGCTCGAACGAGCCGCCTTGCCGCATTTGCATCTTACCTTCTTTGGTCATTTGAAGAACAGCGGAAAAGGTCGAAGCGAGCGCTGAGCGAGAGATAATATCGCCGCGTAACTCGATCGGCAGGAATTGGTCCAATGCCGCCCAATCCGGAATTTTGCCGATTATCCTCATCAAACGTTTAACTACATCATCCTGCGAAAACAGATCAGAGTCCTGGATATGAAGTGTTTTTACATTGGAGCGATGGGTATGCTCACCGTAAGCGCTCAACAGATCAAACATCGTCACTTCAAAGATCGAAGTTGAGTTGTAGCCAAATTTTTCCGGATCGGCCCGTTTGAAAAAATCCTTACCTAATTGATGGCGAGCCATTAAGCGCGCACCAGCATCCTGCATTCCTTCAAGGCGGCGCAATTGAAATTGGAGTGCGGCCGCCATTTCCTCGCCGCTTGGCTCTTCTTCGGTAGATATATCGGGAATTAGCAATCTTGATTTCAGATAAGCCAACCAGGCAGCCATCACCAAATAATCGGCGGCCAATTCCAGATTGGTGCGGCGGATTTCGGCCACCCAGAGCAAATACTGGTCGGCTAATTCAAGGATGGAGATTTGTGTCAGATCAACCTTTTGATCGCGCGCCAGAGTCAGCAAAACGTCAATTGGCCCTTCAAAGCCACCAACATCCAACACTAGCTCGGTACCGGGCACTGCAATAGTATGTTCCTCGTTTTCAAAATCATCGACGCTATCGTTGATGTCGTCATTCATGATTAGTTAAAATCCCACCATATGGATTATGAAACCCGCTAATTCAAAAGCTGGGATGCCGACGATCCACATAAAAATATTGAGATCGACACCGACATAGTTCCCCAACCAGGGTAGAAAAAATAATGCTCCAAGAATAGTGGCAAAGCCCGCACGTTCCAACCGCGCTAATGGCTGGCCCAAGCTGGGTGGCAAAATACCAACGGCAACACGTCCACCATCTAGGGGCGGAATCGGAATCATGTTGAAAATACAAAGGATTAGGTTGAATAAAATCGACATCGTAAGATTTGCCGCCAGCCACGGCTGAGCTTCCCGTGGCACCCAATCTATAATATGAAACAGCGCTGCCGAGACAATTGCGAGAATCAAGTTAGACCCTGGTCCCGCTAGCGCCACCAGAACCATGTCACGGCGTGGTTTTGCCAGCGCCCAAAAATTCACCGGTACCGGTTTCGCATAGCCAAATGACATCCTCCCGCCAGTGGCAAACAACAACAACGCCGGTAGCAAAATCGTGCCAAATGGATCTATATGCTTAAGCGGATTGAAGGTAACTCGGCCCGCCGCATAAGCCGTATCATCGCCCAACTTCCAGGCGACCCAGCCGTGCGATGCCTCATGCAGAGTGACGGCCAGGACAATCGGTAAGATCCAGGTGGATATTTTAAAAATAAGGGATTGTTCGTCCATTATGATTTCAGTAGATTGCCCAGTCGTGCAAGAACCGCGTCCTTATCCACGGTTTCAAAATGCTCTATGAGCGATAATGTTTTAGCCATTTTTTCTTCTGCCCCTATAGGCAATACCGAAGCCGCACGAGCGATTTCTTGCATTTCCGCCATGTCTCCGTTGCAATGCAGAACTAGATCACAGCCTGAATTCAGAGTGGCAACCGTCCGTTCGGCAAAACTTCCAGCCAAGGCCTGCATTGATAAATCATCGGACATTACAAGACCATTAAAACCGATCTCGCCCCGAATAATCTCCTGCACCACGCGCGGCGACGTCGTTGCCGGCCGATCGGCGTCAATCGCTTCATAAATAACATGCGCCGTCATCGCGAGCGGCATGTCAGCAAGAGCTTTAAAAGTCACAAAATCCACCGCTGACAGTTCCGCTAATGCGGTATTGACCCGCGGCAGAGCTTTGTGGCTATCAACGGTGGCGCGGCCATGCCCGGGTATATGCTTGATCACCGGCAGCACCCCTTCTTTAAGCAGTGCCTCACACGCCGCCCGTCCCAACGCCGCCACTTGTTTAGGCTCTTTGCCATAAGCGCGGTCACCGATGACAGGATCTGAATCGTCTTGCGGAATATCCAGTACGGGCAGGCAGTCGACATTGATGCCAAGCTCGCGTAACTCCTGGCCAATCAACCGGACATTTAAAGTTAAAGCCTCAAGCGCGTTATCTAAATTGCGGACCGCCAGATCAGCAAACACCTGCCCTGCCGGAGGTTCGCGCCAATGGGGTGATCGGAGGCGAGCAACACGGCCACCTTCCTGATCAATCAAGATCAGCGCATTTTCGCTATTAATGCAATCGCGAAGTTGGTGGATGAGATGACGAAGCTGATCAGGTGTATTACAATTTCGGGTAAATAGGATAAACCCAACGGGTCTGGATTCGGCAAAAAACTTAGCTTCATTTGGGGTCAGCTCTAGACCACTACAACCAAAAATTAAGGCACGAGAATGGGGCATTTTATCTGCCGGGTCGAATGACGAAACAATCAACTTTTAATTTAGCCAGCGACTGGCAAAGCTCTTTGGCGGCAACAAGACCTGCAACAGGTCCGGCACGAAGACGGAAGAAAATACCTTTTTTACCAAGATCAGCACGTTCCACATTCAGGCTTAAGGCTCCAAGCACACTGCTATGCTTTTTCTGCAGGCGAGCCCATTCCCGCTTTGCTGCGTCGGCGTTTCTGACAGCGGCAAGTTGAATTCGATATGATTGTTTGGTAACCGGTTTGACCACGGAGGTTATTAATTTTACTGGCGCAGCTATAACCGGTTCTGGGGCTTTTGGTTCAACCTTAACAACTGGTTTTTTAATTTTAGGCGGTTCCGGTGCGGGCTCAGGTTTTTGGATCGCTTTGACTTCTTCGGTGGTCGGCGGCGTCCCGGCAGTTTTTAGCTCTTCTGGTTTAACTTCTTTTTTTGGTTCAGGTTCCGGCTGGGGTGTCACTTCCGCGTTTACTTGCGGATTTCGTGACGGTGGTGCAAGTGGCACTTCCGGAAGTGGCAAAAGATTTTCTGTTTTTTCTTCCGGTGGTTTTTTCTCGAGACGGTCATAAACCAATTTGTCACGGTTCGGAATATCGATTCCGCCCGGCGCTTGCGGCCGCACTTTTAAAGGCGTATCCGGTGCACGCACGACCGGTAGCTCATCGACATTACGGCCTAATAATTCATCGCCCCATTGCGACCAGGCGGCATAGCCTCCGCCGCCTAAGATGAGCAACACAACAAGATAGATAAAACCACGGCTTTTGGGCTTAGTGCGCCGGCTAATCCGTTCGAACTCAAGCGTATCTGCCCGCAAATCTTCGTTATCGATTTCAGGAATATCTTTTAGCTGCACCTGAGGATCAGTTCCATCGACAGTCTCATCAAGGCTAGGCTGATCAACAGAGCTCTCCCCGGCGGTTAATTCTTCATCATCATTGATCGGCGTATCGCTTGGAACCATCACCGCATTTCCTCAACCGGCTCAACACCCATCACTTCGAGACCGGACGCAATTACCGTTGCCAAAGCCTTCACCATAGCCAAACGTGCCACAGTCAAAGGCCGGTCCTCCGCTGACAAAAACCGCAGCGAGGTATCCTCTTTACTTCCCTTGGTCCAAAGCGCATGAAAGGAGGCAGATAAGTCATGGAGATAATATGCGATCCTATGTGGTTCGCGAGCCTCGGCAGCACTTTCCACGGTTTGTGGCCAAGCTGCCATGATTTTAATCAAAGAAAGCTCTGCTGAATCGGTCAAGCGTTTGAAATCTGCGTTTTGCATTGCTTCCATTGAAATCTCACTGGCCTCAAAAATTTCTTCGGCATGGCGTAAAACCGAGCAACACCGGGCATGCGAATATTGCACATAAAATACCGGGTTGTCCCGGCTTTGTTCCATAACTTTTGTCAGATCGAAATCAAGTTGCGCGTCGTTTTTACGGGTCAGCATAATGAAACGAACAACATCCTTGCCGACCTGATCGATCACCTCACGCAAGGTCACGAAAGTCCCAGCGCGTTTTGACATTTTAACTGGCTCACCTTTATCCAGCAGATTAACCATCTGACAAAGCTTCACTTCAAGCGCACCACCCTCTTCGGTCAGCGCTTTTACCGCCGCCTGCAGGCGTTTGACATAGCCGCCGTGATCGGCGCCCCAGACATCAATCATATCAGCGAAGCCGCGGTTAAACTTATCCAGATGATAAGCCATATCGGTGGCAAAATAAGTCCAGCTGCCATCGGATTTTTTGACCGGCCGGTCGACATCGTCGCCAAACTGCGTGGCCCGGAACAGCGTCTGCGGGCGTTCTTCCCAATCATCCAACTTTTTACCTTTGGGTGCCTCCAGCACACCTATATAGATCAAATCACGATCATCCAGCGTTTTCATCACCGCATCAACGCCACCGCCGCCAACCAGTTCCCGCTCCGAGCTAAACACGCCATGCTCAACGCCCAAGGCAGCAAGGTCTTCTTTGATGAGATCCATCATCGCCTCAATGGCGAAGTCGCGAAGCGGCTCCAGCCATTCTGCTTCATCACCATTTTGCCATTTATCGCCATCGCGCGCAGCCAGAGCTTTACCAGCGCTGACTAAATACTCGCCGGGATAAAGTCCTTCCGGAATTTTGCCGATATTTTCGCCAAGCGCTTCGCGGTAGCGCACATGCAGTGAGCGCGCCAAGACATCAACCTGAGCGCCCGCGTCATTGATGTAATATTCTTTAGTGACATCAAATCCCGCTTTCGCTACCAGATTGGCTAGCACATCACCGATCACCGCGCCGCGTCCATGACCCACATGCATCGGTCCGGTGGGATTGGCTGAAACATATTCGATATTAACGCTCTTTCCTTGACCGAGTGTGGAGTCGCCATAAGCCGTTCCAACGGCCAAAACTTCGCTCAGCCGAGCATGCCAAAAACCATCGTTGAGCACAATATTGATAAATCCCGGTCCAGCAATTTCAGCCGATTGAACAGCATCAACATCGCCGAGGCCAGCAACAATCTGTCCCGCCAGATCATGCGGTTTCAGGCCTGCCGGTTTGACCAACACCATTGCCGCATTGGTCGCTACATCGCCATGTTTAGGATCGCGGGTTGGCTCCACCGAGACGCGCGTAAAATCTGTATCCGCCGGCAAGACGCCGGTGCTCGCAAGATCGCTTAAAATCCCAACAACACAATCGCGCATATATTTAAAATGGTTTAGGGCATTACTCATAATTATTTCGATTACTTGCTAACTAATTTACCATGTTCGTCATAGGCGAAGCGGTCAGTCATCCCGGCAATATAATCAGCAACCACCTGCGCTGTCTGTTCATTATTTTTACCGTCTAAATTGTGCTGCCATTCGACCGGCAGTTTCTCCGGTTCTGCCAGCAACAAATTAAATAATTCACTGACAACATCGCGCGCCTTAATTGTCATTTCGTTCACCCGGTCGTGGCGATACATATTTGAAAATAGAAAGTCTTTGAGACTTCTATCAATCTCATGCATTGCTTCAGAAAACGAAACGACCGGACGCCCGAGTGCCCGGATGTCAACAACATTTGACGGTGCGGCTTCTTTTAACCGTTGCTGGGTTTCTGTCAAACAATCTGTCACCATCGCCCCGATCAGATCGCGAACCGCTTCATGACGCTGCCGCGATTTGCCAATATCTGGAAAACCAGCAACCACTTTTTGAAAAATCTCACCACCGCCCGGGAGATCAAATAAATCCTCCATGTTAAATAATTCCGCCCGCAAGCCATCATCGATATCGTGGTTGTTATAAGCGATATCATCGGCTAGGGCCGCAACCTGCGCTTCACCGCTGGCATAGGTTTCAAGCTTTAAATCGTTTTTGGCGTTGTAGTCTGTAATCTCACGCGGCAGCGGCTTATTACTCTCACTGCCAACAAGCGGGCCATTATGTTTGACGATCCCCTCCAGGGTTTCCCAGGTCAGGTTTAACCCATCAAAATTAGGATAGCGGCGCTCCAAGCGTACAATCACCGATAAGGATTGAGCATTGTGGTCAAAGCCGCCATAAGGCGCCATCAAATCCGACAAGGCGTATTCACCAGCGTGTCCAAACGGTGGATGGCCCAAATCATGGGCCAGGGCGAGGGCTTCCGCGAGGTCCTCATTGAGACCCAAACAGCGTGCCAGAGTGCGGGCGATTTGAGCGACCTCTAAGGTGTGGGTTAAGCGCGTGCGATAGTGATCGCCCTCATGATTAACAAAAACCTGGGTCTTATACTCAAGGCGGCGAAAAGCGGCGGAGTGGATAATGCGATCCCGGTCACGCTGAAAACAGGTGCGGGTTGCGCTTTCGGACTCAGGATAAAGCCGTCCTCTGCTCGCTTGAGGATGGCACGCGTAGGTCGCCAATTGGCTATCATAAGTAATTACTGATTCCATAACGGACAACTTAGCTAATAATGCTTAACAGTCCTATAAGAGTTATTTACGTCTGTTATTCTGGCGAACACCAGAATCCAGGTGCACCAAATAGAAGACTGGGCCCCGGACCAGCCTGCGCGTAACTTCGGCGGAGGAAGGTCAAGTCCAGGGTGACTGAATGGGTGTCTAAAGGAGAAAGAGAAGCAAAAGAACACCTGTACGAAATACAAGTGGTTTTGGCACACTAAAATGTCCGCTGTACTCCTGAAAGATGCTATGAGGCTGAAGGATGCTACATGCTGCATG
>CAJWIB010000007.1 GCA_913041095.1 uncultured Rhodospirillaceae bacterium
CGTACCGAGTTTGGAGATTACTTGGGAAATGTCGGTTTATAAATCTTGAGTTAATATAAAGAAATCTTTATATCTTTATATATAAATATTTAGTTAGTTGAGTGGATGATGGACGAATTAATAACAACCCTGAAAGCAGTAGCGGAGCCCACGCGGTTGCGATTATTGGCGCTTTGTTCGCAAGGCGAGTTCACGGTCAGTGAACTCGTGCAGATTCTTGGCCAGTCACAACCTCGAGTGTCACGCCATTTAAAATTGTTGTGTGATGCCGGCTTGCTGCAAAAGCTGCGCGAAGGCAGTTGGATGTTCTATCGCTTCCAGCCGGATGAAAATGCGGCTCCTCTGGCAGATCAATTGTTGTCCCTCATCCCTGAAGGGGATGCCATGATAATACTGGACCGCAAGCGTCTTGAAGAAGTTAAGGCAGAACGAAGCAAGGCAGCGACCGATTATTTCCGCCAGAATGCCTTGCACTGGGATAAAATCAGAGCGCTGCATGTTGATGCCGGAGAGGTTGAGCAGGCCATTGGCAATATACTGCTCGAAAAACCTGGCGAGAAATTTCTCGACATTGGTACTGGTACCGGGCGCATGTTGGAGCTGATTGCTCCTCAATTTCAATCGGCAAAAGGTATTGATCAATCACATGAAATGCTGGCCATTGCCCGCGATAATCTGGATCGCGCAAAGCTAAAGAATTGTCAACTGCGTCAGGGTGATATGTACCAATTGCCGTTTCCTGATCAAAGTTACGATGCGGCAAGCCTGCATATGGTTCTGCATTTCGCCGATGAACCGGCAAAAGTAATCGCCGATGCGGCGCGTGTCCTCAGGCCAGGTGGCAAATTGCTCATCATCGATTTTGCCCCACATCATTTGGAGGAACTGAGAAAAAAATATCATCATCGCCGCCTCGGATTTTCGGACGGAGAAATCGTCCATTGGTTTCAGAGAAACGGCCTGCAATTCAAATCACCCGTACATTTGCCGGGAGAGCAGCTAACCGTCGCCCTTTGGCTCGGCATAAAGAAATAGAAGATTGAGAAAACAGATATGAATATTAAAAAGGAACTCGTCATGCCGATCGCCCAACCTCTATCAGGGAAGGTTGGGGTATCGTTCGAATTTTTTCCACCCGATACGGAAAAAATGGAACAGACATTATGGAACTCGGTCGAAAGGCTAGCGCCGCTCGCACCCGATTTTATTTCGGTTACCTATGGTGCTGGCGGTTCGACCCGGGAGCGGACCCATTCGCTTGTCAGCCGGATTCAAAAAGAAAAAGGCGTCACCACTGCGGCGCATCTAACTTGTGTTGCGGCCAGCCGCGATGAAGTCACGGCCGTTGCCAAAAATTACTGGGCCGAGGGTATCAGCCATATTGTCGCTCTTCGCGGAGACCCGCCCGAAGGCCAGGCGACGTATGAGCCTCATCCGGACGGTTTCCCCTTCGCTGTAGATTTGGTGTCGGCGCTTAAGAAAATTGCTGATTTTGATATTAGTGTCGCGGCTTATCCGGAAGTCCATCCCGAAGCTTTATCGGCTGAGGCTGATCTCGATAATCTCAAACGCAAGATCGATGTCGGGGCAAGCCGGGCGATCACTCAGTTTTACTTTGACGCCTCAACTTATCTGCGATTTCGTGATCGTGTGGCCGCCGCCGGTATCACGGTACCAATTATTCCCGGCATTCTGCCGGTTACCAATTTTAAACAAGTCAAAAAGTTTGCAAGCATGTGCGGCACCTCGGTACCGGACTGGATGGCTGATTTATTTGTTGGACTTGATGATGATCCAGGAACCCGTCAACTGGTGGCGGCAACAGTGGTAGCTGAACACTGCCGCGTCTTGCAATCCGAAGGTGTTGATAAATTTCATTTTTATACGTTGAACCGGGCCGATCTGGCTTATGCGATTTGCCATATTTTGGGCATCAGGGAGCAAGCCGGCGATGGCTAAAAATCCCGCCGCATCAAAACGCGATGAATTAGTTACCTTATTTCAAGAGCGCATTGTCGTGCTTGATGGCGCAACTGGCACGATGATTCAAGCCTATGAGTTAGCGGAGAGTGATTTCCGGAGCGAACGCTTCAAGGATCACGGTCATGACCAAAAAGGCAATAACGATCTGCTGACCCTGACGCGGCCTGATATCATTCGAGAAATTCATAATGCTTATATTGCTGCCGGTACCGATATCATTGGGACCAATACATTTAATGCGACAACAATTTCGCAAGCTGATTATGGTCTCGAAGATATTGTCCATGAATTAAACTTTGAAGCAGCCCGGATTGCTAGGGAGGCGGCGGCTGCAGCGGCCAAAAAAGACGGGCGGGTGATTTACGTCGCCGGTGTTTTAGGCCCAACCAATCGAACAGCTTCAATCTCGCCGGATGTCAATGATCCAGGGTTTCGGAATATTTCTTTCGATGAATTGGCCGAAGCTTACAGGCAAGCTGCCGGGGCACTCATCGATGGCGGTGCAGACATCCTGCTGGTCGAAACGATTTTTGATACGTTGAATGCTAAGGCGGCGCTTTATGCGGTGATGAAGCTGCAAAAAGAACGCGAGATTGATGTACCACTGATGATCTCCGGCACCATCACCGACTCATCTGGCCGGACCCTCACCGGTCAAACACCAGAAGCGTTCTGGAACTCGGTCGCCCATGCCAAACCGCTGATTATCGGACTGAACTGTGCCTTGGGGACGGCCGATTTGCGCCCCCATATTCAAGCCCTTGCTGGGATTGCTCCGACCTTTGTCAGTCTGCATCCAAATGCCGGCCTGCCGAACGCCTTCGGCGGCTATGATGATACGCCAGAAAATATGGCGGCAATGCTCAAAGAATTTGCTACCAGTGGCTTCTTAAATGTCGTCGGCGGCTGTTGTGGCACGACGCCCGATCATGTACGCGCCATTGCTGAGAGCGTCCAAGGAATGACGCCGCGTGAGCTGCCAAATCTCACCCGGTACGGTCGCCTCAGTGGCTTGGAGCCCTTGAACATTGATGAGGTTACCGGCTTCATCAATGTCGGCGAGCGGACCAATGTTGCCGGCTCGGCGCGGTTTAGAAAGCTGATTATGGAAGAGGATTATGAAACCGCCCTCGATGTTGCCCGTCAACAGGTCGAAAACGGTGCCCAGATCATCGATGTCAATATGGATGAAGCGATGCTCGATGCCGAAGCGGCGATGGATCGATTCTTAAAATTAGTCGCCTCTGAACCAGATATCTGCCGGGTACCGGTGATGATCGATAGTTCTAAATGGTCGGTCATCGAAGCCGGTCTCAAATGTGTGCAAGGCAAGGGCGTAGTTAATTCAATCAGCCTCAAGGAGGGTGAAGGCGCCTTTAAAATCCAAGCGCAAGAAATCCTTTATTACGGAGCGGCCGCCATTGTCATGGCGTTTGATGAGCAAGGCCAGGCCGACAGTTATGAGCGGATGATCGAAATTTGCGAGAAATCCTATCGCATTTTGACCGAAGAGGTGGGCTTTCCACCACAGGATATCATTTTTGATCCCAATATTTTTCCCGTTGCGACGGGCATTGAGGAACATCGCAATTTTTCCAAAGCCTATATTGATGCGGTTAAATATATTAAAGAAAATCTGCCGTTTGCCAATATCAGTGGCGGGCTCAGCAATGTCTCTTTTTCTTTCCGCGGCAATAATGCGGTCCGTGAAGCAATGCACGCGGTGTTTCTTTATCATGCCGTCAGTGCCGGCATGAATATGGGCATTGTTAATGCCGGTCAACTCGCCGTCTACGCCGATATTGAGCTGGACTTAAGAGAGCGCATCGAAGACATCATCCTCAACCGCCGTGAAGATGCCACCGAACGACTGCTGGAGGTCGCTGACCAGGCGCAAGACCAAGCCAAAGAAAAAGCCGAAGATTTATCTTGGCGTGAGGGCTCAATCGGTGAACGTATGGCACACGCTCTGGTTAAAGGCATTACCGAATACATTGTTGAAGACACTGAAGAGGCACGCCAGCAATTTGACCGGCCGATTGAAGTTATCGAAGGGCCGTTGATGGATGGTATGAATTTGGTCGGTGATTTGTTTGGCTCCGGCCAGATGTTCCTGCCGCAGGTGGTCAAATCCGCCCGGGTGATGAAGCAGGCAGTAGCCCATCTAGTGCCCTTCATTGAAGCTGAAAAAGAAGCCAGCGGCGTTATCGAGAGCAAGGGTAAGATTTTACTGGCGACAGTGAAGGGCGATGTCCATGACATCGGCAAAAACATTGTTGGTGTTGTATTACAATGTAACAATTACGATGTCGTCGATATCGGAATGATGGTGCCTTATGAGAAAATTATTGAAGCTGCTAAGGCAGAAAAAGTCGATATCATTGGCTTGTCCGGCTTAATCACGCCGTCGCTGGAAGAAATGGCAGTGGTTGCCAAAGAGCTATCCCGCGATAAATTTGACATTCCGTTGCTGATTGGTGGGGCAACAACATCAAAAGTGCATACGGCGGTCAAGATTGCCCCCAATTATCAAGGTTCGACCATTTATGTCACCGATGCGTCGCGTGCGGTCGGCGTTGCCAGCAATCTTCTGAGCGATACCTTGCGCGATCAATATGTAGCGAAAGTCGGCCTGGAATACGATAAAATTCGCGAAGAATTTGGAAGCCGTGACCGCAGTGATAATCTCGCCGCCATTGCAGATGCCCGCGACGCAGCGCATGAGATCGATTGGTCAGATACCACGCCGGTCGAGCCGAGTTTCCTTGGTGTGCAAGAATTCAACAATTATGATCTTGCTGAGCTAACCACACGGATTGATTGGACGCCTTTCTTCCGGACCTGGGAACTCGCCGGAACTTTTCCGAAAATTTTGGATGACGAAACGGTTGGCGATGCGGCGCGATCACTTTACAACGATGCGCAAGAGATGCTGCAGCGCCTGATTGGTGAGCAGTGGTTGCGCGCCAATGCCGTCGTCGGATTTTTCCCGGCCAATGCCGTCGGTGATGACATTGAGATCTATACCGACGATAGCCGGACCGAAGTGCAGACAGTCATTCCTTTTGTTCGCCAGCAAATGACTAAAACTTCGGGCCGGGCGAATTTCTGTCTGTCGGATTTCATCGCACCAAAAGACAGTGGCCTTAAAGATTACATTGGTGGCTTTGCCGTGACGGCCGGACTTGATATTGAAAACAAACTCAAAGGATTTGCTAAATCCCACGATGATTACAGCGATATTTTGCTGAAAGCCCTAGCCGACCGTCTGGCCGAAGCTTTCGCCGAGCACTTGCATGAGCGAGTGCGTAAAGAGCTTTGGGGTTATGGGGCGGACGAAGATTTGTCTAATGAAGAATTGATCAAAGAAAACTATATTGGTATCCGCCCAGCCCCCGGATATCCGGCCTGTCCCGATCATAGTCTCAAACCGCAATTATTTGACCTATTAGACGCCACGGCAAAAACCTTCATTGATCTGACCGAAAATTTTGCCATGACACCCGCCGCTTCGGTGTCGGGTTATTACTTCTCCCATCCGTCGTCTCAGTATTTTGGCATTGGCAAAATCGGTAAGGATCAGGTGCAAGACTATGCCCGCCGCCGCGGGATCTCTGTTGAGCTTACTGAAAAGTGGTTTGCCGCCAACCTCAGTTATGCCTAATAATTAATCATTATTAGGCATATAAATACGGATACGGTTCAACTGACACGCAGCTTTTCGCCGTTGGTGTGCTTTGTAACTGGTTGGTCTGTCTCGCCTTGTGGATGGCAGCTCGGACTCAGAACGACGCGGCGAAATGTATTGTTATCTTCTGATACCTGCTCGCCTTTATTGCCAGCGATTATGAGCATTCTATCGCCAACATGACGATCTTTGTGATTGCGCTGCTTGGTGAACACCCGGCGACGGTGTCGCTGGCTGGAATGGCCCATAATCTTCTCTGGATTACACTCGGCAATGCACTTGCGGGAGCCATGTTCATGGGTACCGGTTACTGGCGGGATATGCCGCAGACATTAACTGAAAAAACTGCGCCGGAGACTAAGCCGGTGGAGGAAAGCGGCACAGCTTAATTCAGTTATCCTGATCATGGCATCAAGGCTCATTATCTAAACTAATAAACCTTACTACAAAAAACCTCTATTGACCTGACCGAAAGATTTGCCATGATGCCCGCCGCCGTGGGGTCTCGGCCGGGTCAACCAAAAGTGGCTTGGCCCCAACCTCAATTAGGCGCGAAAGATATTGACTTTTGAGCTTTGAGGTTGTTGTGACACCTGAATATGTATTAACCATGAGCTGTCCGGACAAAGCTGGGATTGTTGCCGCGACGACCGGTTGTCTGGCCGAGCTTAATTGCTTTATCACCAAGACGGCGCATTTTGCCGATAGTGAAACTGCGCAATTTTTTGGCCGGATGGTGTTCCGGATCGACCAGCGCGGTGTATCAGTTGATGATGTGCACTCTGCCTTTCAAATGGTTGCTGATCGCTTTGAAATGGCGTGGCACATGCGCAACAAAACCAATAACAAGCGCGTGCTGATCATGGTGTCCAAGGCCGAACATTGTCTCAACGATCTCCTATACCGCTATCGCATTGGCGCCATACCGATGGAAGTGACAGCGATCGTCTCAAATCATCCGGACTTAAAACCACTCGCCGATTGGCATGACATTCCCTATTATCACCTACCGGTCAGCAAGGAAACCAAGCAAGATCAAGAAGCCGATTTGTTAAAGATTATTGAGGACACGGATACAGATTTGGTGGTCCTTGCCCGCTATATGCAAATTCTAACACCTGGATTTATCGCCAAAATGTTTCCCCGCGTGATCAATATTCATCATTCCTTCCTGCCCGGCTTCAAAGGTGCCAAGCCCTACCACCAGGCCCATGCACGGGGCGTTAAAATCATTGGGGCGACGGCTCATTTTGTCACTGAAGATTTGGATGAAGGGCCGATTATTTGGCAAGCAGTTGAGCAGGTTGACCACACTCAAACGCCGGATGATCTGGCTGCCGTCGGTCGCGATGTTGAAAGTCAGGTGCTGGCACGGGGGTTGCGGGCGGTTCTTGAAGATCGGGTACTGCTTAACGGCCATCGCACCATCGTTTTCAGATAACAGATTGCAAAATATTGGATTGAGTATGCCTAAAGAAAAAAACCGCGACCGTTATTTTGAAGATTACACGTCTAATGATGTTGATATTTTAGGTAAAATTGAAGTCGATAAAGAAGAAATGATCAGCTTCGCTCGATCTTACGACCCCCAAAGCATTCATATTGATTGGGAAAAAGCCAAGGGTGGCCCATTTAACGGTCTCATTGCCAGCGGCTGGTTTACCGGCAGCTTGATGATGCGATTTTTTGCTCAGAATTTCCTATCTGAAATTTCAAGTATTGCCTCGCCGGGATTGGATGAAGTGCGTTGGCAGGCGCCGGTTCGCCCTGGAGATGTTCTAACCTTTCGCGTCACGACATTGGAAACCAGACGCTCGCAAACCAAGCCTGACCGCGGTATCGTAAAAACATTTAACGAAATTTTAAATCAGGACGGGATTGTGGTTATGAGCACAAGAGGCGTAAATGTAATCCTCTGCCGAAACCCAGACTCGTAATTTTCAGAGTAGAAAACATGATTTTCAACGGTCATTTTGCTTGAGCGGACGCCGCTTATTATAAAATTCTGAGAACTGACAGCTAAACAGGAGGACAAAAATTATGGGAATTCGCCGAGTAGTTGCCGGACATGATGAAAATGGCAAAGCAGTTATCTTATCAGATGGCGACGCCGCTAATATCCACCAGCCAACCAGTACTATTGAATCCACTCTGTTGTGGGTGACCGATAGCGCGCCAGCCAGTAATGAAGGCACTACAGACACAGCCGATCAGGAAATCGGTATTCCACCCCCCCCCAATGGCTCAATTTTCAGGGTGGTCGAATTTGCCCCGGAGGGCAAAGACGGGGCGTCCGAGGAACTTGAATATCTGGCCAAGGTCGGCACAGAGCAGCATGATGACGCCCGCCATCCCGGCATGCATATAACCCATTCGGTCGACTATGCGATTATCATGAGTGGCGAAATCGATATGCTGGTTGACGAAGATGAAGTCCATCTCAAAACTGGAGATGTCGTCGTTCAGCGCGGCAACAATCATGCCTGGGTCAACCGGGGGACCGAGCCGTGTCGGATAGCCTTTATACTCATAGATGCCCATCCAGTTGCAGGTGCATGATTTTATTTGAACACGGGAGTTTAAGCCGATGAAGTTTGGCATATTTGATCATGTCGACCGGTCTGATTTAGTACTCAGCGAGTTATTGGACAAAAGACTGGAATACGTAAAGGCTGTAGAGGCAGCCGGTTTCTACAGCTACCACGTCGCCGAACACCACGCGACACCATTGAATTTAGTACCGGTTCCAGGGGTTTATTTGGGCGCTGTGGCGAATGCCACCTCGACCATTCGGCTAGGCCCGCTGGTTTATCTATTGCCGCTTTATTCGCCGCTACGTTTGATCGAAGAAATATCGATCTTGGATCACTTATCTCATGGTCGCTTTGATATTGGTGTTGGCCGCGGCGTATCACCATTTGAGCTGAATTTTCACAAAGTCGACCCCGCTTCTTCAGTAGAGATATTTTTGGATGCTCTGGAAGCCGTCAAATATGGTTTGACCCACGAGATCCTAGACCATGACGGCAAACATTTCCAATACCAGAATGTGCCAATGGAATTGCGCCCTCTGCAAGAACCTCATCCACCAATCTGGTACCCTTCGTCAAACCCCGATGTGGCGCCGATCATTGGTGAGGGTGGTTATAATTTTGTAACGTTAGGCGGTATGGAAACTGCCAAAAGATCGATTGATAATTACAAAGAAGCATATGCCAAACGCAGCGGCCCGTCCGGGCCGGCCCTCGACTTCCCTGGCGGTACGGCCATTGGTATCAGCCGTCATATCGTGGTTGGTAAAACCATGGAAGAAGCAATGAGAATAGCCGAGCCGGCCTATTCCTGCTGGCACACCAGCCTGATGAAATTATGGGTCGACAATCAAGTCGAAGGCCCGTCTTTTGCCCGTAGCATCCTAAAGGACGTCCAATCGGCAATCGAGATTGGCACCGATATTGTCGGTAACCCTGAATCCGTTGCGGCTGAGATTGAACGGCAGGTCGAAGAATTAGGGGTTAACTACATGATTTGCCAATTCTACTTCGGCAATATGGCTCACAAAGATGCGATGCGCTCACTGGAATTGTTTAGCACTGAAATTATGCAGAAAGTATCAGCGATAGGATGAAATCATTATGATTATTGATTGTCATGGCCACTACACGACCTCCCCGAAGGAGTTGCAGGATTATCGAGATAGTCAGATTGCCGGGTTAGAAACGCACGACCATTCGCCGGTGCTGGCCGATATCAATGTCTCTGATGATCAGATTCGCGAAACCGTCGAAGGCGCCCAGCTTAAACTGCAAAGCGAGCGCGGCACTGATCTGACAGTTTTTTCACCGCGCGCCTCCGGTATGGGGCATCATATTGGTGATGCCACGATCAGCGAATATTGGTCGATCGCCTGCAATGATATGATCAAACGCGTGGTTGATCTCTATCCCAATAACTTTATCGGCGTCTGTCAATTGCCGCAATCACCGGGTGTGACACCTGACAATTGCATCCCTGAATTGGAACGCTGCATTAACGAGCTCGGTTTTATCGGCTGCAATGTCAATCCGGACCCCACGGGTGGGTATTGGACCGACCCGCCTCTGTTTGATGAGTGGTGGTATCCACTTTGGGAGAAAATGGAAGAACTTAATGTACCCGGCATGATCCATGTCAGCGCCTCCTGCAATCCCAACTTTCACTTTACCGGCGCGCATTACATGAACGCCGACACCTCGGCCTTTATGCAGTTTATAACATCTGATTTGTTTAAGGATTTCCCCAAGCTAAAATTTATCATTCCCCATGGCGGTGGCGCAGTGCCGTATCATTGGGGTCGCTACCGGGGACTGGCCCAGGATATGGGCCGCCCGCCTTTAGACGAGCTGCTGCTCGATAATGTTTTTTTTGATACCTGTGTCTATCATCAGGCTGGTATTGATCTGCTGACCAAAGTTATTCCGACTAAAAATATTTTGTTCGCCTCAGAGATGGTTGGCGCGGTGCGCGGTATCGATCCCGAGACCGGATTTAATTATGATGACACCAAACGCTATGTCGATGCGATTGACTGGCTGGATGCGGGAGAAAAGAAACAAATTTTTGAGAATAATGTCCGCAGCGTCTTCCCGCGTCTGGCACAGTAATTTGCCAATCTTCAATTAGCTCGTAGCAAGTTCCCGCAAAGCCTTCTTGTCGATTTTGCCGACCGTTGTTTTGGGGATGTCGTCAACGATGTTGATCATCGCCGGTACTTTATATTTAGCCAGATTTTCCTGGCAATAGACGAGCAATGACTCTTCGGTCACGGCCTCACCCGGCTTAACCACCACTAGGGCTCGGATCACCTCACCCCGGTAATCGTCCGGTACACCGACGGCAGCAGCTTCCAGTACTGCCGGATGGGCAAACAACACTTCATCAATTTCACGCGGGTAAACGTTGTAGCCGCCAACTATCGCCATGTCTTTTTTGCGGTCACGGATATAGAGAATCCCCTCCTCGTCTAGCTCGCCAATATCGCCGGTATAGAGCCAGCCACCGCGCAAAGCTTCGGCTGTTTCTTCTGGCCGGTTGCGATAACCGGACATGATCTGAGGTCCGTGCGCGCGTATTTCACCTTGCTCACCTGGCGCTAAAATCTTGGTGCCGGTATCGGTATCAACAATTTGAACTTCCGTTTGTGGGATTGCTCTGCCGACTGAACCCGGTTTTAACACATCACCCTCCGCAACATAGGTAAGCACCGGTCCCGCCTCACTTTGACCATAGCCTTCGAGTATCGGACAGCCGGTTAATTCCTCCCAGCGTTTTAGGGTTTCCACCGGCAATGGCGCCGAGCCGGAATAAGCCGTCACTAGGGATGAAAAGTCCCGCGTCTCGAAGCCCTCAAAACCCATCAAGCCATTGAAGATCGTCGGCCCGGCCGGCAGGCGGGTGATTTTTTCATTCTCAATGGTATCCAGCACCACATCAGGCCGGTAACGCGCCAATATCACCAATCGCCCCCGGCAATAGGCCGTCAAATGCAGGCACATCGAACTGGCAAACACATGAAACAGTGGCATGATGCAGATCACCGTCTCATTGTCGAGCCGGGTCGGCAGAAAAGCTTCGCGCTGACTAAGGTTCACCGACATTTGGCCGTGCGTAATATTGACGCCTTTGGGCAGACCTGTGGTGCCGCCAGTATACTGAAGCGTGGCAAAATCGTCCGGGCCGGGCAATGGCTCCGGGAGCTTGGCTGAAGCATCATCCCGCCAGCTATCTAGTAAACGGCCACCGTTGCCACCAACCAATATTCCATTGACAATACCGAGCTCCTTAATCAAAGGCTCGACGACCGCCGCGGTTTCATTATCATAGACGACCACTGTCGGATCGGAATCTTCCAGAATATGGGTCATTTCCCGGGCGGTATAGATCGGGTTGATCGGCACTGCTTGCGCGCCGGCGGCATGGACAGCGAACAAGGCAATCGCCATTTCCAGGGAATTACCGCACACCAGGGCTACCCGTCCGCCCCTAACGCCAAGCTCGACCAGTTCGGTGGCAAAACCGCCAACCGAGCGGAGGTATTGGCTATAGCTTAAATCCCGCCCTTCAAAACTCAGAGCACAAGCGTCACCAGCATTCTCTCCAGCCGCGGCCAGCATATGCACAACGGTTTCATAAACTTTTGGCAGCTCGTCGGACACCGTGCCCTCTCCTCATTCAGTCAATGCTCAAACGAAATCGCGGATATGAGCTAATCGAACTACCAGCCCGGTGGACGGGAGATTGCCAAATGGGAGCGGACCTCTTCTTCCGACGGAATTCGTTCCGGCTTGATATCCTTGCCGAGCACATTGATCTCGAAGGCACCGGTGCCTTCTTTGAAGCCTTTCTTGCGCAGCTTTGCCTGTGCCTTCTTGGTCTTCTCCTCATTGATCCGGTAATCGGCTGCTTCCGCATCAATTTCCTCAATGACCACACCATAATATTCTTCGGCCGCCTCGATGGTCAGCCATTCGTCGATAACGTCATCTAAAACGAGTTCCGGTTCACGGTCCAATGGATCGCCAAAGCCGCCACCGCCGGAAGAGCCATAAAAGATTTTATCGCCCTTTTTGAGCTTCACACCGGTCGCATACATACCGGCGTCAAACTCATCCGGGGTGCCTTTATTAATAATCAAGGTTGAGCCGCCGCCATTGAGGCCGCCGGAGATGCCGAACGGGGTATGGATTTCTCGGTCACCATGAATGGTCATAACGATGTCAGTTTGGATCACCAATTCGCGGATCAGGCCAAAACCACCACGTCGGAAGCCGTGCCCGCAACTATCAGGCCTGGCTTCATAGCGGTCGAAGATGACCGGGAACCAGCGTTCTTCAAGTTCCTGCGGAATGGTTCGAGCATTACAAAAACGCATAAAGATCAAAGACTTACCGTCTTTAAAGGTCCGCGCATTCTCGCCGCCAACCGCCCAAGTGTATTGGATGAAGTCTTTCTTGGTCCTGGGGTTATAACCGCCCATGCAGAGATTGGTCAGGCTAACTGCGGCAGGGTACACCCGCCACGGCTGATCCTTAGCCATCACGCCGGCTAGGCAGGCGATGGTGACAGCTTCGATTTTATCAAAAGCACCAGAGCAATAGCCGGTCGTCGGCGCCGGGAAAACTACATCGACGCAGGTGCCCGGTTTGGAGACGATTTCCAGATTGCGGATGATACCATGATTAAGCGGGAACAACTGCGGGAAGCAAATCATGAAACCAAGATAGTTGCCACCGATCAAGGTCGCCCGGCTGCCGCCCCAGGAAGCTTTTGGCTGGGGATCGGAATCGGTCCAGTCGAAAGATAGCTTAGAGCCGACCTTAGTCAGCTTACAATGCACCCGAATAGGCGGTTTGCCTTCGGCCATGACGTCCTGATCGCCGAAATCTTCAAACTCCCATTCACCGTCGGGTAGAGATTCTAGCTCCGTCAACATCATCCGTTCGGAGTAATTGAACTGTTCCTCAAAGGCTTGGAAAAGGGTCTCCACACCGTATTTTTCGCAAAGTTCAACGACGCGGCGGTCGATCAAACGGGCGGCTTCGAATTGCGCCTTCATATCGGCCCGACGTTCGATTGCACCTCGGATATTGATCTCGATCAGGCTGAATAATTCTTCATCCAGCTCGTTGTTTTTAAACAAACGGATCGGTGGAATGCGTATACCCTCCGCATAGCAGGTCGTTGCTTCCGGATTGAAGGTGCCCGGCATAGGGCCACCCATATCCGCCCAGTGAATAACCGTGCAGGAGAAGGCGACGATCTTACCTTCATAGAAAATCGGGCGGATCATACGCACGTCATTGACGTGGGAACCGGTACGATAGGGATCACTGAAAATATAGGTATCCCCTTCATTCATCGTATCCTTGGGAATATCTTTGAACAATTCCTGCACCGATGGCTCGAAGGACGCATAGTGAGCGGCCGCGTCGGTATGACCGTGCGCCACCAGACGCGCATCCTCGGTCAACAGGGCATTGGAGCGGTCACGGCCCATACCGATTATAGGATGATAGGCGATACGTTCAATCGTCGTTGATGCTTCGTAGCAAGCGGCGACAAAGGCGTTGCGCAGCACTTCGAAAGTGATCAGATCCATCTGAAGACCTTCAATGTTGGATAGCTTTTCTTTTACATTAATTTCTGTTTTACCAGCCATGTTAGCCTCCTATTGATCTACTTTGATGACAAGATTACCGTATTTATCAACTGTGCAATGAGTGCCAGGCGGCATCACTGTTGTGGTATCCGGCTGTTCAATAATCGCCGGGCCACTGAATTCAGCCCCAGGCGGTAACTCACCACGTTCATAAATATCAGCTTCAAGGAAATCATGATCCTTAAACCAGACCTGACGAGTTGCCTTGGTAGCCAGTTTACCGCCTTTTTCGATTTCCGGCAGGTCAGGTTTGATGATTTCACCTTTGGCGACAACCCGTAAATTGACAACTTCTACCGGGGCATAACCTTCCGGCAGGCTGTAGCCGTACTCAGCTTCCATATCATCCATGAAATTCTTGATAATACCGTCGAGACTTTTGAGCTCACCATCCGGCAGATCGACCGTGAAAAAGCGGCTTTGCGAGAAGTATTTAACATCGACAAACCGCTCGACCGAAGCCATGTCCTCTTCAATGCCCTCTTTGGCCAAAATCGCGTGAGATTTATCGACGAGATTTTGAATTTCTTTGTTGAGCTCATCAAAATTCAACTCTTCTTCGGTCTGGTGAATCGGCGTTGTGAACTCATGCTTCACATCGACGCGAATAGCGCCGAAGGCTGAGGCATAGCCCGGTAACGGTGGCACCACAACAGTGGTTGAACCAATCTCACGAGCCAGATCACAGGCATATAGTGCACCGCCGCCGCCATAAGGCACGATGGCAAATTCACGCGGATCCCAGCCTCGCGACACGGTTTGAATCCGCATCGCCATCATCAACGCGCTGAGCGCCACCATATAGGTGTTGGCGGCCGCTTCCTGGACACTCCAGCCATAGTGATCGCCGACTTTCTCCTGCACAGCTTTGAACGAGAGATCACCATCAACCTTCATTTCGCCGCCGAGGAAGTATTCCGGATCAATCCGGCCCAAAACAATCTGGCTATCAGTATTGGTGGCTTCATCACCACCCTGACCGTAACAAGCCGGCCCCGGCACCGCACCCATACTTTGCGGCCCGACATTGAGAATACCACCGTTATCAACCCAGCTGATACTGCCACCGCCGGAGCCAATATAAACCGTATCCACCGAAGGCAGGCAGCACGGCACATTCCATAAGATTTTCCATTCGTGGGTAATGGCTGGCGAACCTTCATAAATCATCGACACATTGTTGGTCGTGCCGCCGGTTTCGAAGGCAATAACGTTATCAAAATTGGCCAAGGAACCGATATAACCGGCCATGCCGACAGCACCGGAGACGGGCGAGGAGTGGAAGGTTTTAGCCGGAAATTTAACTGCTTCATCCATGCCAATAACGCCGCCGCCGGAGGTCGTGATCAGCAGCGGGCCATCATAGCCCCAATCTTCCTTGAGACGCTTAGCCAAACCACCGAGATAATTTTTCAGGATCGGCGAAATATAAGCGTTCAGCACTGTTGTGCAGGTACGCTCAAACTCTAGCATCTGCGGCAGCACTTCGTGGCTCAAGGTGACATCAACGTCGGGTAGCTCTTTGGCCAGAATTTCTCGGGTGCGCAATTCATGTACTGGGTTCATAAAAGAATCCATATAGACCACGGCGATCGATTCGATGCCGCGCTTTTTACATTTCCGCGCCGCCAAAAGAACGTCTTCTTCGTTAATCTCGGTGAGTACATCACCATATGGCCCAACGCGCTCGCGAACGGGCATGACGTTGCGTCGGGGAATAATAATTTCGGGCGGATCCCAATCCAATTCAAAGGCAGAAATTCGTTCAGCTCTGCCACCGCCCAAGACATCGCGGAAACCTTCGGTGGTAATCAAAGCTGTCTGAACGCCTTTGCGCTCCAAGATAGCGTTAGTTGAAACCGTCGCACCATGGCGGAAAGACAACACTTCATCACCGGAAATCCCGGCCCGCTTCAAACCGTTGATCACGCCATCAAAAAATGTCGGCGGCGTCGACGCCACTTTGCCGAGTCGTTGCTCGCCGGTTTCCATATTGATGCAAATAACATCGGTGAAGGTACCACCGATATCGGTACCGACTACCCATTGCTTTTCACCCATGATTAATTTCTCCCTACTTATTTATTTCTTGGTTGATGGTGCCTGAAACCGATGTAGACCAGCCTCAACCGTTGAACCACATATAAGAATATCGTTCTTTTTTAATAATGAACGTTATTCTCTTTTAGATGGGTATGTCAATTACTTCTCGGCAAAAAAATAGATTTTTTTGCGTTTATTTAACTGCCGAATAAAAAATTCGATAGCGGCCAGCGGAATTACTAAAAAACTACAATTATTCCGCTGGCCGAATAGTCTCAACAACCAAACGGGCGGCTATTTTTTCCGTTTTGGCGGTAGATATTTTGCGGCCGTGCCTTTGGTCGCAATGATATGTTTAATAAAAATTTTCTGCTTATGTTTCTTACCGGAAAGATAATCGTTCATGATGTTGGCGCCTAATTTACCCCAAACCATCGGGCTGACGACGACCGTCATGTCGATGCTGCCCTTCATAACTGCCTTAAGCGCCGGCGGGACACCATTAAGACCGGTAATGATAAGGTTGGATTTCTTACCTGCCGTCGCCACCGCCTGACCGGCACCCATAGCGATTTCATCATTGCCGGCGTAAATTACTTTTACGTCGGGGTGAGCAACCAAGATATCTTCGGCCTGATTGAGACCGCGCTCACGGGTCAAACCACCAGTTTGCTCATAGACTATTTTCATACCTGATTGTTTGGCCATGGCTTCCTTAAATCCGTCCGCCAAATCCTTAAAGACATTGGAGCCAGGAGGACCTGAAATCATTGCGATTTTGCCTTTACCGCCAGCTTTCTTGGCAGCCCAATCGCCTATATCGCGGCCGATTTGCTTGGAATCCATCGCCACAAACAAAGTCTGGTATTTGGATTTAGAACCACGGGCAATCGATATGATGGGAATTCCCGCATCGTGAGCTGCTTTATAAGCGGCCCCTGTTGCAATAGCATCAATCGGTGAGATCAAGATGCCGTCAACTTTTTGGGCAACTAGGTCCATAACGCCGTTAACTTGCTTATTTACATCTTCATTGGCGGTAACTATGCGGACTTTCCAGCCCAATTTTTTTGCCTGAATTTCGATGCCTTTACGCATTACGATGTAAAATGGATTGGTATCAGAGGCTAAGGCGACACCAATTGTTTTGCCAGCCGCCTGCACCGCCGGTGATGTTGTCAAAATAGCCGCCAAGCCAATGATGAGAATGAGTAACTTTTTCATAATATTCCTCCTATTAGTTAGATTTAGCCTGTTGTTTGGGTTGGATGAATTCTTGTTGTAATTTTATGGTTTTCGTTCCCTGGTTAATTTCGTCTGGATTTAATTTGGTCAGCGGCGGCGGCGGCGATTATCACCAGACCGACGGCCACGCGTTGCCAGTATGAATGCACGTTCAGTAAATTCAGGCTGTTTGCCAATACCATCATGATGAACACACCGATCATACTTTTATAAAGTTTGCCGACACCGCCATGCAGCGCAGCTCCGCCAAGTACAACGGCTGCAATTGACGTCAATTCGTAAAATTCTCCCGCTGTCGGCTGGCCGGATTGGAGACGCGACGCCAGCATAACGCCAGCAACACCACCAAGTATTCCGCACCACACGTAAGCCGACGTCACCACGCGCTTAACCTGAGTACCCGCCAGATAAGCAGCTTCACGATTACCACCAGTAGCAAATAACCGGCGGCCATAAGCCGTCATATGCAACAGCCAACTAAAAATGATGAATAAGATAACCGGCACCCAGATTAGGTAGTGAATTCCCAAAAACCGGCCACTACCAAGTTCAAGAAATATTTCCGGCAAACCATCTTCGCCGACAATTGGCCGGCCATCGGTAATTAGCAGCACGGCACCACGCACGATGACCATCATGCCAAGCGTCGCAATAAAGGGATTTACCTTTAAACGCGACACAATATAGCCATTGAGGTAGCCGACAACACCGCCGATCGCGATCCCGGCGGCAATCCCCAGCGGCACATTGGTTTCCAACATAACCCAGGCAGAAACACAGCCTGATAAAGCAACAATGGAGCCAACTGACAAATCAAAGCCACCGGAAATAATGACATAGGTCATCCCCATGGCAACGATCGCCATTACCGAAGCCTGCAATAAAATATTTGTCAGATTAATCGGCGACAGAAAACGATCAGAAAGGATCGCTGTAACCAAACACAGCAACACCAGGGCAACCAACGGCATCTGATCCAATACAGCGACTACAGTAAACCGTTTTTCGTTTGCTTCCGGCAGGGCCCCGATAGCGATGGTTTGATTTTCTTTAGATGTCGTCATCCGCCCAGAGCTTCCCTCAAATAGCCTTCACTATATTCGCCGGTTTCCCGGGACATTGTGGCAATGATTTCACCTTGACGCATGGCAATGATATTATCGCTCATATTGACCACTTCATTCATTTCAGAGGAAGCAAATAAGATACCGCCGCCTCGTTCGGTAAATTCCTTCATCAGGCGGTGAATGCGCGCTTTGGCGCCGACATCAATGCCATGAGTGGGTTCGTCGAGCAACAGCACCTTAAAATTGCCGATCAGCCAGCGCGCAAATACTACTTTCTGCTGATTACCGCCGGAAAGTAACCGTACCAATTTTTTTGGATCACGCGGCCGGATATCCAAGGCCTCTATGAGATTGGTGACGAGCTTATCGATCCGCTTCAAATCGAGACGCCACCCGTTTGAAATTTCTGACAAATGGGGTAAAACGATGTTGTCACGTACTGACAGATCGTAGATTAAGGCGTGCCGCCGCTCTCCAGGCACCATCCCAATGCCATGTTTAATCGCCGCAATAGGGTTTTTTAGTTGAATTTCGTCACCCAACAAATTCATGGCAACCGCATTCTCGCCAGCACCTAAAAGATTACGCAAATAGCCGGTGGTACCGCTGCCAAGCAAACCGGCCAGGCCAAGCACTTCACCACGGCGCAAGGAAATCGCGTTATCATGTTCAATCAGTGTCTCACCGAACTCAAGTTTATGAGGTTGATGCAATTCGGCCAAATCACGCCCGGTCATCAAACGGATGATGTTTTCTTTCTCAACGTGACCACGAGTCGAAACATCGACAACTTTGCCATCCCGCAAGGTCGTGCATTTGTCTGAAAGTTCAACAATTTCATCAAGCCGATGGGATACATAGATAATGCCAACCTGTTGCGTCTTGAGAGAATGAATTATTTCGAACAGGCGTTCCGCTTCGCGCTGCTCCAATGAAGCTGTCGGTTCATCAAGAATAAATATTTTCGCCTGATGAAGTAGTGCTTTAGCAATCACCACCAACTGCCGTTCGGCAAAGGTTAGGCGGCTGATAGAAATATTGAGTGAACCATGGTAGTTTACCTTTCTTAGCACTTCACCGGCTTGCTCTCGCAGACGACGCCGATCGAGCACCGGAATAAAGCCGAGCCATTTTTTCGACGGTATCTCGCCGAGCATAACGTTTTCGGCGACCGTCGCGTCCAACACCAATTGCATTTCCTGGGGGATAATAACGATACCGGCATTTAAAGCTTCGCGCGGATTGGTGAATTCGGATGGCGTACCTTCGATGGTTATTTCACCGGAGTCTTTTTCATGGATTCCCCCAAGAATTCGAATGAGAGTCGATTTACCGGCACCATTTTCGCCGACCACCGTATGAACTTCTCCCGCTGCTAAATCAAATGATACGTCATCCAACGCCTGGGTGCCGTAAAAACGCTTAGATACATTGCGTACGGTGAGTAGTGCCTCGTTACCGGCCAATTCATTCTCTCCCAGATCTTTAATACCATTATATTTTATTGTAGACCTTGATCAATAAAGAATAGTATTCTCTATTACCAATGAAAAAGTCAACCGATAGATTCCGTTTGGCTTTAACAATTATAATATGGGTAGGTGCCGGATGGCCCAAGTAAAAAAGACATCAGTGCGCGATGCTATTTTAGATAGCGCAACCGAACTTTTTACCGAGCGAGGTTATTCAAACACAACCCTCGCGGATATTTCCCGCAAAGCCTCGGTTACGATGTCAAATATTTACAATTACTACGATTCCAAACTCGATGTTTTATTTGCCATCTATGAGCCTTGGCTCGACGAACGAATTGATTTTGTCGCCCAGGAAACCGAGAAAATTAAAGAACCAAAAGAAAAGATGCGCTATCTGCTTAAATATCTTTTCAGCGAACTGCCGGCCGATACCAATTGCTTCGCTAATAACTTCATGCAAGCCATCGTCACCCGGAAATCCGACGAGAATTATTCCCGCGATTTGCTGTTGCGGTCAGAGGAAAAAATATCCGAGATTATCCGCAATTCCATCCCAGAGTCACTTAAAGAGGGTCTTACCGATAATATATTGATCCACTTTTTTTTCATGGCGCAAGATGGGTTCGTCATTAATTACGCGCTCAACGGCCCGTCACGCCGAGTCGATGCGATCGTCGATCTGTTGTGCAAAATGATTTTTAACTCGGAACCCGTCGATACTCCGTCATAGGAACGGGAGCCATGGCGCAAAAGAAAATTTTTCAACCGAACCCGGAACAACTGAAATTAGCTCCCAATATCACCGGCCGGGAAATCAATGGGGTCGGTGAAGCCTCTCACCGGCAACCAACCCGAATTTATTGGCACGATCCTGACACTATCGAGTATGGCAAAATGCAGCTGTGGTTTTACTTGCAAAACAATAGCAAGCGGGCTGCCGAAGCAAGACGCATCGCCTATGAAATAGACGCCCTGCCGTTGCCAGATATCACCGACAAAAAGGAACAGGCAACCGCCGAGGAATGGACAACCAAAGTAAAAAAAGTGGCTCTAGAGGCCAGCGCTGAAATGGTGGGTATCACCAAAATGCAGTCAGAATGGCTATTTGAGAATAGCGGTCTCGACTACCAGAATATTATCATTGTGGCGATGAAGATGGATTTCGATAAGCTAGCCCAAGCGCCGAGCGTCACCACTTCGGTTGAGACCATGGCGCAATACAGCCGTGGCGCCAAAATCGCTAAAACGGTCGCCGGTTGGATCAGAGAGCGGGGTTGGAATGCGCATCCCCATTGCGGTCCGGCATCCGGACCCGTGCTGTTGATCCCGGCAGCCATTCAAGCAGGCATCGGTCAATTGGGTAAACACGGCTCCATGATCAGCCGGGAATATGGCTCAAACTTTCGCCTCGCCGCCATCATGACAGATCTGCCGCTTATTGCCGATGCACCCGCCGATATCGGCTCGGAAGATTTTTGCCAAAGCTGCAAAATCTGCATCAACGCTTGTCCGCCCGACGCCATCACCGAGGAAAAGCAGTTGGTCCGGGGTGATACCAAATGGTACACCGACTTCGATAAATGCATTTACTATTTCAATGAAAATAAAAGTTGTGCTATCTGTCTCGCCGTCTGCCCCTGGAGCAAACCCGGCACGGCTCCTAAATTATCTGAAAAAATGTTACGTAAACGGCAGAAGGTGGAAGTTTGATTTTAAGCCCCGCGTTCCATTGTCAGGCGATGGAAAGGAATAATATTCTGATTTATTTAAACTACACCCAAGCAGAACTTGATGCCCAATATAATCAAGTGACACTGGTGCCAGATTTGTCACCTTATATGGAGCATTGGACCAAAGCGAGTGCCGAAGCGCGGGCGACACTAGAGTGTAATTTGGATGTCGCCTATGGCCCTGGCGAAGTTGAACTATTGGATATTTTCTCCAGCAAGCAAGAGCGGACACCCATTCATGTCCACCTTCATGGTGGTGCTTGGCGTCGCATTGGTAAAGAACATGTTTCTTACCATGCTCCACCATTTGTCGATGCTGGCGCAATCTTTATCGCTTTGAATTTTGGCTTGGCGCCGCGATATACCTTGGACGAAATCATCGATCAAATTCGTAAGGCGATAAAATGGATTTGGGAAAATGCCAACACCTTTAACGGTGATCGGGATCGGATCTTTTTATCCGGCGTGTCATCAGGTGCTCATCTCGCTGCGAACATTCTGGCTGATGGCTGGCGATCCTCATACGGTTTGCCTGAAGATGTGATTAAAGGAGCCGTCTTGGCGAGTGGTCCTTATGATTTAGAACCCGTCCGATTGAGTGCCAGAAATGAGTATTTAAAACTGGATCAAGCGTCGGCGGACCGGAGCAATCCTTTAAAGCATATCCCGGCTTCTGGACCGCCGATTTTTGTCTGCTGGGGCGATGGCGAACTTGATGAGTTTCGGCGGCAAGGCGAGGCCTTTGCTCAAGCTTGGCAGGCGGCGGGCAACGACTGCCAAATGCTCAAAATCGAAAACTGCAATCACTTCGATGTCGGTACCTTATTTGGCCAGGCCGACAGTGCTATTATTAAAGCGGCGCTGGCGCAGATGTCCATCTGAGTACAAAATTATAATCTCAGATGCCCAAATAACTCTCGCGGACTTTTGGATCAGCCAGTATGTCCCGGGCATCTCCGGCCATGACGCCGGCGCCGTTTTCAAGCACATAAGCATAATCGGCAATCTGCAAGGTCCGGGTTACATCCTGCTCGACAATAAGCAGCGTTAGACCGGTTGCTTTAAGCTGCGACATCATCTCGAAAATTGCCTCGGCGATTAGCGGTGCCAATCCCAGAGTCGGCTCATCGAGCATTAACAGACGGGGACGGGCCATCAGGCCACGCGCCACTGCCAGCATTTGCTGCTCACCGCCCGATAAAGTGCCGCTCAGCTGATGCCGCCGCTGTTCAAGTTTGGGGAACAACGCATAGGAATTATCTAACCCTTCCACCAGATAATCCCGGGCACGTTTTGAAATTGCGCCAATTTTCAAATTTTGCTCAACCGTGAAGGTCGGGAAAATCATCCGCCCTTCCGGCACCATGGCAAGGCCGGCTTCAACGCGCTTATCGCTCGGATCATGGGTAATGTCGCCGCCATCAAAATCGATCCTGCCATGTTGCGCTGGCAGCAAACCCGAAAGAGCGCGGAGAAAAGTTGTCTTGCCGGCGCCATTACTGCCGACCAGCGCCGTGATCTTGCCTTCTTCAACCCGGCACGAGAAATTCTTCAAGGCAAATACCTGGCCGTAAGCCGCACTTAAATCGGTTACTTGAAGCAGAGCGTTGCTCATTTTGCCGCTCCCAAATAGGCTTGAATGACCGCCTCATCCTGAGCGATCTGGTCGGGCGCGCCGACGGCAATCATCTCACCGTGATGGATAACGACGATGCGCTCACACATGCGCATCAAAGCCTTCATTACATGCTCGATAACAATAAGCGTAAAATTGTATTTTTGTTTGCAGGTTTCGATGATGTCGATGGCTTGGTTAACCTCGCTGGGTGTGAGACCCGCCATCACTTCATCAAGCAGCAAGAGTTTAGGGCCGGTTGCCAAAGCCCTTGCCAATTCCAGGCGCTTGAAACCGGCTAATGTGAG
>CAJWIB010000008.1 GCA_913041095.1 uncultured Rhodospirillaceae bacterium
AATATTGGTTGCGGGGGTAGGATTTGAACCTACGACCTTCAGGTTATGAGCCTGAATATTGCCTGCCCTGAGGCAACTACCGCCCAAACTGCGTGAAAATCCCCGTGATTGTGTCCACAGTGTGTCCATAGGCGCAGAACAAGGAATGCCGTTGCTCGCCAGAACGGACAAAATCCCAAGGTCTCCTTAGAAAAAGATGGTGGGCGCGGTAGGGTTTGAACCTACGACCCCCTCGATGTCACCGAGGTGCTCTCCCGCTGAGCTACGCGCCCATTGAAAAAGCTGCTGTATGTGACGGCCCTTTAATGGAGTGGGTTTTATATTGATTTTTGAAGATTGTGCAAGCATCTGATAGATAGCGTAGAGACCATTCGATCACTATTTCATGTACTGACAAGTGACGCCCAACCAACTAATGTCAATCAATCAAAGATTTATGCTTGCCGGAGGTAAATTGGACAAATCGACGCATATTATTGAGACCGAGGATCCGCTCGATGATTGCGCTTACGAATTTTCTGGCGATGACTTCAATGTTGCCTTCGAAATCGTTCGCCCACAGGAACAACTAATACCATATGTATTTGCTTCCCCCCACAGTGGCACAAATTACTCAGACTCCTTTGTCAACGCATCAAAGCTTGATCTGATCTCGCTGAGAGGTTCGGAAGATAGCTTTGTTGATGATCTCTTTAGCAATGTGCCTAATTGCGGCGCGCCATTGCTTAAAGCATTATTCCCGCGAGCCTATGTTGATCCCAACCGGGAGGCGTACGAGCTCGACCCCCGGATGTTTAAAGATTATTTGCCAAGATATGCTAACACTTCCAGTCCTAGGGTATTTGCCGGGCTCGGCACGATCCCGCGCGTGGTTACTAACGGCGATGAAATTTACCGTCATAAAATAACCTTCGCTGAAGGTAAAAAACGTATAGAAAATTTCTATTTCCCCTATCATACCGCGTTGCAGCGGTTGATCGATGAAACCAAATTGTTGTTCGGCAAATGTATTTTGATCGACTGTCATTCTATGCCATCAATCGGTGGTCCGATGGATAATGATAAGGGAAACCAGCGCGTTGATGTCGTGCTTGGCAATAAATTTGGCGAGGCTTGTTCCCCTAAATTAATTAACTTCGTCGAAGATCATTTCAAAGCGCAAGGGATGATTGTCCAGCGCAACCAGCCCTTCGCCGGCGGCTATACAACCCGTCATTATGGCTCGCCCGAAACGGGTATCCATGCCCTCCAAATTGAAATCAACCGCGCACTTTATATGAACGAAGCATCAATTACCCGCCATGCCGGTTATGACGACTTCAAAGCCAAGGTATCTGCTCTGTTAATGGCTGTCGCTGAAACTAATTTTACACTTTAAATAGCCGTTTTTCCTCTAAATTGGCACATTTGTTGCTCTTATATCTATAAGCCCAAAAAATGGTCAAAATATAGGTGTGAAAAATGGTGTGTGAAATTACCGAATATATTCGTCGCCATTGGTATTGCGATTAGCGTGCTATTGTTTCTGGAAATCTTTGCTTTTAGTGATATCCGAAAATTACAGGGCATCACGTCTGAGCAAGCGTTTTCATTTGATTTGTTGCTGATAACCGTGATCGCCGGCTCTTCTTATTAATTTAATCAGAAAAATCTTTCCCGCCCGATTTAAACTCTTTTGGCATCAATGCGTGAAGTTGGCCGCGGCAATCTTGATACCCGGCGGCTATCTTAACCGATGATGAAATCAGCAGCCTCGCCGGTAATTTTAATGATATGGTAGAGCAGGTCAGGGACCGGTATTTTTTTAAAGAGACTTTTGGTCGCTATTTCCCTGGAGCGATTACCGCCTCAATTATCGAAAATAAAGATGAGTTTAAAGCGCAACACCGATTGGCGACGATACTTTATACGGACATAGAAGCTTTTACGACGATTTGTGAAAGCCTGTCCCCTGACGATGTGGTTAAATCTACTCAACGAATATTCTCCTCTTTTGGTTGAGATTATTAACCGCCATGGCGGCGTCGTAAATCAATTCCAAGGCGATGCCATGCTGGTGACCTTCACTATACCGGTGGTCGATGCCAATCATGCGGCAGATGCGGTCCAGACCGCAGTTGAAATTCAACTGGCCTTAGCCGAACACATTTTTTGTTACGGTGAGAAGATGGTCACCCGGATCGGCGTTAATACCGGCAATGTTGTCGCCGGATCAGTAGGCGTCAATGATCGCTTAAATTACACGGTCCATGGTGATGCCGTAAACGTTGCAGCCCGCTTGGACAACCTCAACAAGGAGTTGAGCTCGCGCGTAACGATCTCTGAAGAAACTAAAAGTCTGGCTGAATCTAAATGGGATTCAATTGTTGATTTTAATGCCAAAGGTGAATTACTTATTCGGAGTAAGTCAGAAGCGGTTAAAGTTTACGAAGTAATAAGTAAAAGTTAGAGGATTGGTATTGAATGACCCAACAGAGTTCATCAGATTGGCACAGTAGCCCCAAACGATCTCATGCTGATATTATCGAAGAATTGCTAGAACCAAATGGCGCTAAAACTATCGATGTCGGATGTGGTGCAGGTAAGATTACCCGGCTGCTAACCGAAATGGGCGCTGAGGTTACTGGTATTGACCCTGGTGAGCGCCAATTGGCGCGGGCGCGCGCCGCTACACCAGTTGGCAATGAAACCTTTGTCGAGGGCGTTGCTGAAAATTTGCCATTCGACGATCAATCGATGGATATTGTACTATTTTTCAACAGCTTTCACCACATTCCAAAAAATGACCTGGCCGCAGCGATTAAAGAAACTCACCGGGTGCTTCAACCTGGAGGTAAGCTTTATTTTGCTGAGCCGGTCGCCGATGGGCCGCAGTTTGAAATGAGCCGTTTGATAAATGATGAAACCGAGATTCGCGCTTTCGCGTATGAGGTAATTAAATCGGTTCCCGAAAATGGCTTTAAAACCATTACGGAAATTACGTATATCACGGAAAACCAACACGAAAATTTCGAGTCTTTTAAAACTAATTCGACGTCGATTAATCCTGCACGAGACGCCATATTCGAAAAATATGATCAGGAAATTCGCGAACAATTTGAAAGGTTTAGCCGCAAAGAAAACGGCCAGTATATTTTTGACCTGCCAATACGCGGAAATTTATTTGCCCGGCTTTAACGGCGCACGCCCCCTAACGCATACCCCTTTATTCTTATATGCTATGGTATTCCACAATTAAAATAGATCTTTACATAACCTACATAAAGTCCACAGAAACGGCAGATTTCTGCCTAAAATAGTATGCGAGTATGATCTAGAAAAAAATTATTTTATTATCTCTTTTTAGTTTAATTACCAGTTCCTTTTTAATTATTTTACCCAAACCTGTCGAAGTGGCAAAGTGCGATAAATTGCTCGATGTTGAGTGGTAGAGTAAGTCCCACGCAAAAGTTATTGTGACGGTCGACAGAAGCTAAAAGGGAAATTGGCAAAAGTATATTGGCCGTTGGCAATCCTATCGTGACAGGATGCAAAACCTGCTAGCAAGACTGAACACCCTCAGTTTATGAGAGTGTGTAATCCCCAAATCCCTTACCTTCTTCGGCTAGAGATTTCAGCAAAGCGGATGGCATGACCCAATCGCCGTAGCGTTCATGCAGCTCGCAGACTTTTTCGTATATCTTCGACAAGCCGATCAAATCGGCATAGAACATTGGCCCGCCCCAATAGCGTGGGAAGCCGTAGCCGTAGTGCCACACCACGTCGATGTCCGCGGCACGAATTGCCAACCCCTCTTCCAGCACCATGGCGCCGGTATTTATCATTGAATAAAGATACGTCTCGAGAATCTCTTCATCTGAAAAATCGCGACGCTCAAAGCCCAACTCAGCGGAAGTTTTGATGATTAATTCTTCAGTAAACGAATCAGGCTCACCTTTGCGGCTGCCATCTTCATATTTGTACCAGCCAGCTTTTGTTTTCTGACCATAGCGGCCAGTCTCGTAAAGCCGGTCGAGAATAACCGATTGGCGACGGTCGCCATAAAGTTTTTTCTGTTGCTGGCGCACTAGATAACGTACATCGACACCAGCCAGATCATTCATGGCGAATGGTCCCATGGGGAAGCCGAAATCATAGATGACTTTGTCAATCTGCCACGGCAACGCACCTTCTTCGACCATAAATTCAGCAATGCGGGCTGCGGGGTGAAGCATTCGATTGCCGACAAAGCCATCACCCACGCCAACCAACACGCCAATTTTACGAATTGTCTTGGCGAGTCCCATAATCGTCGCAATGGTTTCCTTGGAGCTGTCTTTGGTTCTGACATTCTCCATCAGCTTCATGATATTTGCTGGGCTAAAGAAATGAGTGCCACAAACTTTGTCCGGCCGGTTCGTGGATGTGGCAATTTCATTGATATCCAACGTCGACGTATTACTTGCCAATATTGCATCCGGTTTACAGACTTTATCGAGCTCAGCGAAAATTTTCTTCTTTAACTCTATCTCTTCAAAGACGGCTTCGATAACAATATCAACATCCGCCAGATCGGCATAATCAGTGGTACCCGAGATCAGGCTCATACATTGATCCATTTTTTCCTGGGTAATCCGGCCACGTGAAACCGAACCGGCATAGTTGGCTTTTACTTTCTCAAGCCCGGCATCAAGTACATCCTGGGCGATATCGACGACGACGACAGGAATGCCGGCATTGGCGAAATTCATCGCAATACCGCCGCCCATCGTGCCACTGCCGATAATCGCAGCCTTTTTGATCTCTTGAACCAGCGTATCTTTTGGTACATCCGGAATTTTCGCCACATCACGTTCAGCAAAGAACATATGGCGCATTGATTTTGCTTCTGCCGTCATCATCAACCGCTCAAATGTTTCACGCTCAAAAGCGAGACCTTCAACGATGTCCAATTTGGTCGAGGCTTCAACCGTATTGATGCATTCAAAGGGCGACCTCATGTTGCGCGACTTTGGTGCTACTTTCTTGCGCCAATCTTCAAAAATCTGCGGATCGACATTGCTGATTTTATCGTTCTTTGCGCCCGTTTGAAGCGGCGCTTCACCACTGTCGGCTTTTTGTTCAGCAAGTTCGATAGCGCGCGCCACCAAATCACCCTCAACCACTTCATCAATGGCGCCATATTCAAGCGCGGTTGCTGCATCAATCGGATTCCCACCAACAATCATTACCAAAGCTTTTTCAATACCGACCAGCCGCGGCAATCTTTGCGTACCACCGCCGCCCGGGATAAAGCCAAGATGCACTTCAGGTTGACCAACGCTCACCGTCGGTGCGGCAATCCGGTAATGACAGCCCATCGCCAGCTCCATGCCGCCGCCAAGCGCTAAGCCGTTCAAAGCTGCGACAATGGGTTTTGGTGCCAATTCCATTTCCCTGATAAGGGCGTCGAGTTCAGGTACATCATCTGGTCGAGGCAGACCAAATTCACTGATATCAGCACCAGCAACAAACATGCGACCAGCTCCCGTAATAACAACACTTTTGCAGTTATCATCTGCCATGCAAGCGTTGAAATTGTCTGAAATGCCTTTAACGACAGCGAAACTCAGCGCATTGGCCGGCGGGTTGTTGATGGTAATGATGCCGATCGCACCTTGATTTTCAAATTTAATAACGTCAGTCATTTATTGAGGTCTCTCTTTACTAGGGTTTTTATAATTGATTAGGCTTTTATAATCTTATCCCGGTCATGGGGTTGATTAAAATCAAGCGCCGGTCCTTTGGCGACAATGCCAAGCGGATTTACCTGGGGCATAAGGTGGTAATAGCCACGCTTTATATGATCAAAATTGGTGACTTCGGCCACACCTGGATGCTGATACAGCTCAAGAGTAAAGTTCCATAAATTGGGATACTCATAGATATGCTTTTTGTTACATTTGAAATGGCCGTAATAAACGATATCGAAGCGCAGCAGTGTCGAAAACAAGCGCCAATCGGCTTCCGTCAGTCGATCACCAACCAGATAGCGCTGCTGAGCGAGGCGCTCTTCCAAATCATCAAGCGTGTTGAACAAATTATCAAATGCTTCCTCGTATGCCTCTTGGGTTGCGGCAAAGCCGGTGCGGTAAACGCCATTGTTTACATTGGCATAGACGGTTTCATTAATCACATCGATATCTGAACTAAGCTCGACCGGATAATAGTCGTTGTTGTTATTGGTTAGCCCGTCAAAGGATGAGTTAAACATTCTAATAATCTCGGAAGATTCATTGCTGACAATGGTTTGCTCTTTTTTATCCCAGAGTGTCGGTACGGTAACGCGACCGGTATAAGCCGGCTCCGCCTTGGTATAAAGCTCATGGAGATGGTGGATATTGTTAACGCTATCGGGGACCGCGCCCGGTTCGTCATTAAACGTCCAGCCTTCATCTTTATAAGTCGAGCCGCCAACCGCAATACTGATGATGCCCTCTAGCCCTTTGAGCTTACGAAACACGACCGAGCGGTAGGCCCACGGGCAATTATGAGTAACATAGAGATGATAGCGGTCCGGCTCAGCCTTGAAACCTTTCTGACCGTCGGGTCCGGCAGAGCCATCCGGTGTGATCCAATGCCTAAAAATGCTCTCCGGACGGACAAACTTGCCATCTTTATTGCGGAATTTGTCGTCGTCTGCCCAATTTCCGTCAATGAGCATACCCATTAAAGCCTCACCAAATTAAATTCTAGGAATTAATTCGTATACCGAACAATCTTGGGGGCAGTTGATAGCCTATGACCTAGGAAGAGTCACGAACATTTGCGGCCTAGTTATTGCCTCTCGCAACGCGCAATATAGATAACGGATGCCAAGACAACCGCGCCACCAATTAAGGTGAACACATTTGGTACATCGCTAAACAGAAAATAACCAACAATCGCAGCCCAGATAAGACGGGTAAAGGAAATCGGTTCAATGATACTGATATCAGCAAGCTTAACTGACCAAGTCATGGCAAAATGATTCATTATCGTGACGACGGATAGGGCGATGATCCAGACGGTCTGTTCCCAATTGGGTAATTGCCAAAAAAATAAAGCGACCGGAAACGCCACAACGGCAGTCCAAACAGCTTGCCAAAAAACTACAGATTCCGGCGCCTCGGTTCGTGTGATAACTTTAACAACTAATCTGCTACCCGCGAAGCATATGGCGGAAATTAGAATGGCGAGAACTCCAGGTGAGATTTCCTCAACCCCCGGCCGAACTATAATCAAAGCACCGATAAGGCCGACGAGTAACGCTCCCCAGCGCCAAGGTTCGGACTTTTCCTTTAGAAACAGGATGGCCCCGAGCACGGCAAACGTTTGCGCCGTAAAACCTACAGCGGTAATTAGATCAAGCGGAATTCTCGGTAATGCCCAAAACCAAGCCGACAAAGCAACGGCAAAAAAGAAGCCATTGATAAACTGGAGTCCGGGTCGCGAAGTTCTGATGCCTCTAGTGCCCCGCCGCAATATCCACGGCAGCAACATCACCACCATGATAAAGGCGCGAATAAAGTTAAGAAAAAACGGGTGCAGTTCCTGACCGAGCTGTTTGCCGATGGCGCCATTGAACGCCAGTAAAAGCGCTGATAGCAAGGCCAGAGAAATACCGGTAATACTGTCAGATTGGCCACCAAAGAGTTTGATGTTCCTCATTAGAGTTATTCGGCAGCGACTGTATTCGACAATTTGCCAATACTGGGAATTTCAACTTCAACCACATCACCTGGTTTGAGCCAGTCTTTTTTTTCTGTACCGATAATCGAGCCCGCCGGACTACCGGTAGCAATCATGTCGCCGGGCTCAAGCTGAGTAAACTTCGACGTATGAGCAATCAGATATTTGGTATCAAAAATCATCAGATCGGTGCCGGCATCCTGCATCACCGTACCATTGCGCCGCGTGTAGATGTGCTGTACTGCTGGATCGTCGACTTCATCCGCCGTCGCAATCCACGGGCCAATACCGCCCGAGCGGTAAAAGTTTTTGGCTGGCGTATTTTGCGTACCCATCGCCATCCAGTCACGCACGCTACCTTCGTTCATAATCGTATAGCCGACAATATAATCAAGCGCGTTATCTTCCGAAATATGGCGCCCGCCTTTACCAATAACCGCAACCAGCTCGCCTTCATAGTCAAACTGCTCACCTGCCTTGGGATCGAGAATGTCCTGGTTGTGGGCGGAGAAACCGCTGACGAAACGGCCGAAGATACTTGGATATTTCAATGGCCCGCCTTCTTCGACGACTTCGTGATAAGCCCGGTAGTTCCGGCCTGCGCACATGATCTTTTGCACATTGGGAATGGGAAGATCATATTCGATCGCATCTAACGCATGATCAGCAGCCTCGCCTGCAAGCGACTTTAATTGATCCAGCGCATCAGCGGCAATGACGTCGCGCAATGTCGGGTATTGTTCGGCGAGCCGGGCCGAAGCATCGACAACACCATCATCTGTAACCACGCCATAGCAAACCTTACCGTCGGCTTTATAGCTTATAAGCTTCATTTAGATTCCCCTTAATAGGTCGATCTACCACCTGAGAGGTCAAACACGCCGCCAGTCGAGAAAGAACAATCTTCCGAGCATAGCCAGGCAACCATCGCTGCGATTTCCTTGGCTTTGCCAAAGCGGCCCATGGGAATCTTTGACAGCATAAAGTCGATATGATCTTGGGTCATCTGGTCAAAGATTGAAGTCCTGACAGCTGCTGGCGTGACACAATTGACCATCACATTGGTGGTTGCCAGTTCTTTGCCAAGAGCCTTGGTAAGTCCGATGATACCGGCCTTACTGGCGCTGTAGGCAGGCGCCTTGGGATTGCCGTCCTTACCGGCGACCGAGGCGATATTGACGATGCGGCCATAGTCATTTTCGAGCATCACCGGAATAACCGCCGAGCACACCAGAAAAGTACCGGTCAGATTGACGTCGATAACTTTCTGCCATTCTTCCGGTGGATATTCCCAGCTGGTGGTGTTGGGACCAGAGATACCAGCATTGTTGACGGTAATATCAATACCACCGCGCTTATCAAGCGTCATTTTAACCGCATCAGCTACCGAAGCCACATCGGCGACATTACCGACAACACCGCAAACTATGCCGTCACCTTCGCTGTCCAGCTTGGCAACCGCCTCATCAATGGCGTCCTGGTCAATATCCCAGACACAAACATTAGCGCTGGATTGCACCAGACGTTCGGCAATGGCAAAACCGAGGCCAGCGGCACCGCCGGTAACGATGGCATTGCGCCCGGCAAGATCAAGTCTATTTGCACCCATTACTTCGCCACTCCAAAGCTGCACGAACCCAAGCCTTCAACGGTATTTCTGACGCTAACGCCTTCGTATAAAGCTTCGGCGGCAGTTGCGCCACCGGCTAAAACGATCCAGCCGGCTTCGAGCGTCTCGCCATCTTCCGCCGTCATCCGCGAAGCGGCTGCCAAGGAGCGAGCGGGATGCCCAAGAATGGCGGCACTCGAGCCGATCTGTACGGCCCGGCCCTCAAACTCCATAACCATGCCAAGATTGGCAATATCACTATCGGGCTTACACCAGGGACCAATAATAAATCCGGATGAGGAAGAGTTATCGGCGACCACATCCTCGACGGTAAATTTGAAATTCTCGTAGCGGGAATCAATGATCTCCATGGCCGGCGCAATCGCTTCAACTGCGTTCCAGGCTTCCACCGTCGAAAGCGGACCGGATAACGGCGCTTTCAGCAAATAGGCAATTTCTGGCTCAACCCGTGGGTGGACGTAGTTTGAAATATCGATCTCGCCGCCATCCTCGACCAGCATCAAATTGGTGAGACGGCCCCAAATCATATCATCAACACCCATCTGCACCATTTTAGCGCGGCTGGTGAAACCCATTTTCATACCGACCCGATGCTCACCAGCAGCGAGGCGCATATCGATACTTTTAGCCTGGACGCGGTAAGCTTCCTCAAGGGTGAAGCTTTCGGTTTCGGATAATTGCGAAATCGCCGTTGCGTTAATCTGCGCATCAAAAACGATCTTGGCCAGCTTATCTATATTTTTACTCACCTGAAAATCTCCTAAATATTTGGGATCAGACTGCAAACGCTGTGCGAACAGAGCCCAGACCATTGATGCGGACTTCGTAGACCTGACCAGCTTCAACGCCGACCATCGGTCCCAAGGCACCGGACATTACCACATCTCCTGCCGAAAGCGGCCGTCCGCGATTGACCATTTCTTCAGCTAGCCAACGCACCGCATTGATGGGATGACCCAAACAGGCCGCCCCGGCACCGACAGAAACCGGCTCGCCTTGGCATTCCATCACCATGCCGCACATACGGCCGTCGAAATTTTCGATTTTGATTTTTTGATTGCCCAGCACATAGAGCACGGCTGACGCGTTATCGGCGACCGTATCCTGGATTTTGATATTCCAGTCTTTGATGCGGCTATCAACGATCTCGATACTCGGTGTTGCATAGGCAATAGCATCAATCACTTCAGAATTGGTCGGTTTTTCAAAATTAATATCTTTTTCAAGCACATAGGTAATCTCGGCCTCGACTCGCGGCGCCAGTAAAGAACTGGTCTCGACCTCCTCGCCATCAGGCATCGACATATCTGCAAACAAGATGCCAAAATCCGGGCGGTCAACGCCGAGTTGTTTTTGCACCAACTTGGATGTCAGACCAATTTTTCGCCCGACCATGCGGGCGCCATTGGCAAGACGGCGTTCAGTATTAATCTCCTGCACTGCATAGGCCGCATCGACATCGCCTTCCGGCAATAGATCACGCACGGGCTCACAAGCTTTACCTGTCCTATAAGCTTTGTGCAGCAAGTCGGCCGCTTTTTGAATAGTGTCGTCGCTCATTATGTTCTCCTGATAAGTATTTTTTGTGTTCTTGAAGCATTACGTAAATATTACCGGTCTCCAGGTAGAACTCCAGCGAATATTCACCACCCACGATGATGGTTGCACCTTCTTAGTTAGCGACTGCATAATAAGCCAGCACTTTATCCCTGCGATCCCATAGCTTAAATTAGTAAAAGAAATTTTCTCAGGAGAACATAATGAGCGATCAAGAATCAGGAGTTATTGCCACGGTTATTGCGTCACATACGCCGCGGATGGCTTACGAAGACAAAGCTTGGGATTTTACCCTCGGCCTAATCGATGGCCTGAAAGAGCTGGGGGCAAGTTTACGTGAGTTGAATCCCGATCTAATTGTTGTCAACACGACTCATTGGATAACCACTTTCGATTGGGTTATTACTTCTCATGATCACCACAAAGGCATATGTATTGCCGAAGAGGCGCCGCATCTGATACCGGAATTGCCCTATGACCGGCCCGGTGACCAAGCTTACGCGGAAGCGCTCAACGATGACCTCAATGGCGCTGAAATTCCAAGCTACACCACTGACGCTAAACATTTTCACTGGGATTATGGCACTGCTGTACCACTGCAATATCTCGACCCGGAAAGTAAAATTCCGGCCGTACTGACGCCGACTTGCTATGCTTCAACATTGGATGAAAATTTGCAAGTTGGCTGCCAAATCGACGCCACCGCTAAACACTTGGGCAAGCGCGCAGTCGTCGTTGTCAGTAATGCGCTCACGCATCTGGTCGTCCGCGGCCCGGACACATGGCCGCTACCTGAGCACTTGGAGATGGATCACAAATTTATTGATATGGTCAAGGCCGCCGATGTTGATGGCGCAACCAACTATCTGCCCGACTATGCGCGCGACGCCAAATGCGAAATGGGTGGACGTGGGCTCGGTGTGTTTTTAGGTGCCTCAAAAGCGATGGAAGAAAGCGCCGGCAATCTTTCTGGAGCGCAATTCGGTCCCTATGCGCAAAGCTCGGCCAGCGGCAACGCCAATTTATCTTTAGTCGCTGCTTAAATGAGACCGGTTATGCCGTCGTAACAAAGCTTCACTCCAGTTAAAAATAGCAACGTGATGATGATGCGGTAAAACAGCGCGTCATTCACCTTTCGGTGAATCCACAATCCCAGCAATATGCCAACCGGCACAATCGGCAGCAGCACCAGTGAAGTGGTGAGATTAGTGATATGAAATTGCCCAAGCCACCAATAGGGTATGATCTTGGCATAATTCACATAAGCATAGAAGATCGCCAAAGTGCCCATATACATCGTTTTATCGAGACGCTGAGGAATCATATAGACGTTCAGTGGCGGCGCACCAGAATGGGCGATGAAGCTGGTGAAACCGCACATCGCACACCAAAATCCACCCTTTATAATCGCCGGCTGGGTCGGTGGCCCTAATTCTTTTTTACGCACGTAACCAAGAAATCGAACGAGAGCAAAAGCGACCGCGATGACACCAATGATGAGTTTTATGGCCGCGGGATCAAGAAATTTAAAACTAAATGTACCTACAATAATACCGATTGTCGCCGCCGGGATCATGATCATCAGATTTTTCTTATGCCAAGTTCTGCGATAAGCCCAGATGGCAAAAATGTCGGCAATGCAGATGATCGGCAGCAAAATGGCAGCGGCTTGCGGCACCGAAACAGCAAGCGCCATCAGCGGCGTCGCCAAACTACCGGTACCGCCAATTCCAGACTTGGCGATCCCCATGGTAATCACCGCCGGAATGGCGACTAGATAAAACAGCGGGTCAGTTAAGAGAGGCAATTGGTCCATGAAAAAAGACTTACTCCACCACCAATCCAGCTGCCCCAATGCCGGCGATGCAAGCGATTTCATCGTTGTCGGCCGTATTGCCACTGACACCAGCAGCGCCCAATAAATCACCCTCGGTGTTCTTAATTAGCATGCCACCCGCGACCGGTACGAATTTACCTTGCGACAAGGCCATCAGGCTTTCCCCGAGATAAGGCATACAGTCATAAAGGCCTGCGGCGTCCTAGGCGGCGGCCGAAGCAAACGGTTTACGGTCGGCTTTTCTTGGTTTAGGAGACCAAAGCGTACTTCTCGGCTTCTCTTCCATACGTTTGACCAAGTCGGTTAACTTTCCATACTCCATAACCTGTGCCAGGCAATGTTGAACACAGGCAGGTTTCAAATTACCTTTTGCCGTTCGGGAAACACAGAGATCGCAAAGATCCGTTGGTATCGGAACAAAATTAAAGGTTTGTCCGCCGTTGAGAACCTGCTCGACAACTTTGATACCAAACTCTTCTATGGCAAACCCATGTTCATAACGGCACGCCACTTCGCAAGCGAGGCAACCGGTACAAAATTCAATATCAATCCAAAGTCCGTTACTAGCCATTTCTTTCACCTAGTCCAAAATGCTTGCTGTTTACCTATTCTGTTTCGACTCTACTAATCTGGCACATTAACGATTTTACCTGAGAGCCACCGAAACCGGTTTTCGAATAAAGTTCGCCTGGTATCAGCACGTTAACGTTGGATTCGTAAGCGCCGTAATCCTTTTCGTACACTTTTTCAGGAAACCACCAGCTATGTTGAGCCATCACGATCTTGGGATGGACTGGGCTCAATTTCACTCTCATTTTACATTTACCAAATTGATTTTCGATCCAGATCCAATCCTTATCCTCGATACCGTATTCCTTGGCAGTCTCGGGATTGAGCTCCACTGTCGGATCGGGATTCATATCCCTTAAGCTCTTGATTTGCCGATGTTCGCTATGGAAAAAAGCAATAGTCCGCGAGCCCGTGTTCAAAATTAACGGATATTTTTCCACCAGGTCGGGACGGCTGACCGGACTGTAGTCGGGTTCCGTATAGAACGGCAAAGGATCGTAACTCCAATTTTCCATCATCGATGATTTTAGCTCTATCTTTCCGGAAGGCGTATTGAAACCGGGTTCGCCATCGGGCCTCAACAGCCCTTTCTCATGACGCTTGTATGGCATGGCGTCAGAACCTTGTGGCGGCATGATCCAGTTGCGTTCACGGACTTCCTCTAACGACAAACCAGATGGTTTGAGATAGAACCGGTATAGATCATCCAAACTTTCGAACTGAAAATCTTTATTGAACCGTCCCGCAAGTTCAAAACATATTTCAGCATCGGAACGGCACTCGCCGACCCGGAGCGCGGGATGCTGGGCGGTAAGCGGCGACCACCACGCCCGAACACCGTCTCTTTCCGTGAAACTTGACGACGGCAAAACAACGTCGGCGATAGCCATTGCCGTCGGCGTCATAAAAAGATCGACGACAACGTTGAAATCCATGCCTTCGAATGCTTCACGCCAACGGTAAGGGTCCTGAGCGGCAACAACAAAATTGGAGCCAGCCACAAAGGTTGATTTTACCGGATAGGGTTTGCCCGAAAGCATCTGATCTATCGTCGCGTCCGGTTGCGCCCGCCAATGCAAATCACGAACGATGGGAAAATCATCAACGCCGATGCGTTTGGCTTGCTGTTCTTTCGGCATCATGGGGCCGTACATGGCTTCGATGGCGTCCTGCCCCATGGGGTAAGAGGTCACGCCGAACGCCGGCTTGGCCACGATTTGTCCACCGGGATTCTCAACATTACCCGTGATGCACCATAAATGATTAATGGCCTGGGCAACAGTAAATCCTTCCGGAGCAAAATCGATGGGAACACCCCATTGCAGAGCGGCCGGTTTGGCTTTGGCGTACATGCGGGCGGCTTCCACAATGAGATCTTTATCGATCCAGGTGATCTCGGAGACTCGTTCAACTGGATACTCCTTGGCCCGCTCTCGCAACTCGTCGAAACCGGTTGTCCACTTTTCGACAAATTTGTGGTCATAGAGCTCTTCGCTGATGATGACGTTTAGCATACCCAAAGCAAGTGCCCCATCCGTACCGGGCCGGATCGGCAACCAAAGTTTTGCTCGCGACGCTAACCAGGTATAGTTTGGATCAATAACGATGAATTTCGATCCACGCTTCAGACACTCAATTATCCAATGTCCATGATTGCCATCATTACAAGTCGCCACGGGGTTTTGACCCCAGATCATATAGCACTCAGGTAGCTTCCATTCGGAATTGTCATAGCGGTCGACATGGCACTGGGAATTATCGGGTACGACAAAATCTCCTATGGCGACTTTCATCGAAAGTAGCCGCGGGTGATAGCAGGAATTTCCTGGCAGGGCTTGCATCCAATTAGGACTGCCGAAATTATATGCTAAAAATACCAGCCATCCGCCGACATCCCGTCCGGTTCCTTGAACGAAAATCGACGATTCGGGACCATATTTGTCACGCGATTCGTTCATACGGTTTTGGATCAAATCCAAAGCCTCTTCCCAAGTCGCTTGTTCGAAAGTATTGGTCCCCCGCTCGCCCCGGCGGATCAATGGATGCATCAACCGGTCTTTATGATGCACATACTCGGGCAATGCGAGCGCCCGCGGGCAAAGCGTTCCCTGATTGTAGGGATGACTTTCCTGACCCTCCACTTTCACGAGCTCACCGTCTTTGATATGCAGATTTACGCCACAACCGCCATGGCAGCCAGCACCAGCGGACCAGACTGTAGAAGAAACAATTTTTGTTTCGGTTTCTGATGTTTTAGATTTAGTCACCATGGTTTTCTCCATCACAGTTGATCAATTTTTTCCAATGGTACTTATGAAAGCGCCTTAAATCACTATGACAATTGCAATTTAAATATGGTCCACCTGGGCCTGTACTGCAATTGAAATATGGTCCACCTGGACCTGTACCGTAAAAGTGGAGAGTTGCCTCCTCAATTAACCGGCCATACTTTCATACTTTACCGGGCTGATGCTACCCAGATATAAATGTCGACTGACTGCCAATTTAATCCAAAAATTAAACCCGACGGCACAGCTACGCTACGTTATGGCCCAAGAATGCGTCAATTAGACTCGGATCGCTTAGAAGCTCTGAACCCGTACCTTCATGGGTAATACGACCAGATGAAATCACATACCCGTAATCTGCAATTTTCAAAGCCTTGGAAGCATTTTGTTCGACCAATAGAATGCCGATATCGTCAGCTCGCAGGTTTTCTATACATTCAAATATCTGAGACACAATCAACGGCGCCAAGCCCAAAGACGGCTCATCCAACATTATCAATTTGGGATCAGGCATAAGAGCCCGTCCAATCGCCAGCATTTGTTGTTCGCCGCCACTTAAAGTTCCAGCTATCTGTTTCTTTCGTTCATTTAAAACGGGAAACATCTCATAGACCGATTTTATATGCGCTGATGTCCCATCTTCCGACTGAGTAAAACCACCCATTTGTAAATTTTCTTCAACAGTCATTGGTGCTAAAATACCACGGCCTTCTTTAACCAGCGAAATTCCGCGACGCGCTAGTAAGTGACTGGGAAGATTGGTAATTGAATTGCCTTCAAACTCAACCTGGCCGCAGGTAGCTCGTAGAACTCCGGCAAGTGTTTTAAGCAATGTTGACTTTCCGGCGCCATTTGCCCCAATCAAAGTAACTATTTGCCCAGTTTCCACCTCTAGCCCTACACCGTGAAGAACTTCAATTTGGCCATATCCGGCATGTATGTCAGATGCCCGCAACATCAATCTTTTTCCTTACCGAGATACGCTTCGATAACATCCTTATTCTCACGTAATTCGGCAGGTGTACCTTGGGCAATAAGTTTCCCGAAATTCAATACAAAGATATGATCACACCGTTCCATAACTAATTTCATATCGTGTTCGACGAGTATAACGTGCAAGCCATTTCGCCTTAATTCGTCAACACGAACCCAAAGCTCCTCGGTTTCCACTTCATTCATACCTGCTGCAGGCTCATCTAGAAGAAGCAGTCTCGGTTTCATGGCACAGGCGCGAGCGATCTCCAATCTTCGCTGCTCACCATAAGAAAGATCCGTGCTTACAAGATCACGTTTCTCCCATAATCCCATTAGATCAAGCAAGTACTCTAAATTATTATTCAAATCCGCTTCGTCCTTGCCACGTGACCAGAACAAAGACTTCAGACCTCCAAATGACGCTCGGTAATTTTGTGCCGTTGCCACATTTTCTCTGACCGTCATATTCCCGAACAACCGAATATTTTGATAGGTTCGCGCAATACCGAGGCGCGCTATTTCGTATGGCTGGAATGACGTTATGTCTTGTTCAAAGAATTGAATTGAGCCTCTAGAAGGTTCTAGGAAACCTGTGAGAACATTGAATAATGTGGTTTTGCCAGCGCCGTTGGGCCCGATAAGGCCGTAAACAGATTCCTCGTCTATTGTCAGGTTGATACTGTCTATGGCCTGAACGCCGCCGAAGCTTTTTGATAAATCAATTAGTTCCAGCGCACTCATCGTTTAAGCCTCACTACAAGGCCTCGCAAAAAAATTCTGGAGAGCAATCCGTTGGGACGTAATATCATCAGGATAATAAGCGCCGCTCCGTATACGCTTAATCGCCATTCATCCATAAACCGCAGCATTTCAGGTAGCAAACTAAAAATTATCGCGCCCAGCATGGCGCCCCAAAAAGTCTGCATACCGCCCAATATCACAAATAAAACGGCCATCGCCGAAACCAAAAATGAGAAATTGCCCGGTTCAATATACAAAAGATGATGAGCACTGAGTCCACCTGCCAGTCCGGCAATAAAAGCTCCTATTCCGAAAGCCATGACTTTAATCGCCCGTATATTGATCCCGATTCCCTGAGCCGCATACTCGTCTGATGCAATGGCGTCAAATGCGCGGCCTATACGAGATTTTTCAATTCCCCAAAGGCCCACCGTCACCACAAACACGGTGATCAATACCATTTCGAACGTCGTGCCGAACAGGCCTCTCATTCCGTAGGCGCCGCCTGTGGGCTCAAAATTTATAAAAAAAGCACGTACCGTTTCACCAAATCCGAGCGTTCCCAATACCAAAAAAAAACCATGTAATCGCAAAACAGGGATACCTAACGCTATTCCAACCGCGCTGGATGTAAAAGCTGCGATAATAAGCGCAATTGGCAAAGGCATTCCTAAACGAACCGTAAAATACCCCGAGCAGAACGCGCCAATCGCCATGAAACCAGCATTTCCGAGAGAAAGCTGACCTGTGGCTAAAATTATATAAGCGCTGTAAGCCATCAGGATATTAACGCCCATCTGCGTCAATATGCCTTCCATGTACATACTCATGATCGATTTCCCGAAGGTTGCGGGAACAAACCGGCTGGCTTCAACACGATAAAACCGAAAAATAACGAGAAGACAATTAGATCTCGATAACTGGCATCCAAATAGGCGTCATTGAGAACCTCAACTAGGCCAATAAGAATTCCTCCGATCATTGCGCCTCTTAGGTTTCCTAGTCCACCAATTACCATTGCGACCATACCGATGAGACCCAAACGAATGCCGATAAGCGGGGTAATCTGAGAATAAACTACGGCGGTCAATACTCCAGCGATCCCGGCCAAGGCGCCCGCAACGAGAAAAGTAACGAGAACGACATTTTTTGTGTTTACACCTAATAGACCAGCGACTTCCGGATCTATTGCGGTGGCTCTAAGGGCACGTCCCAGTTTCGTCCTGTAGATTACGATATCTACCGACAACATTACGGAAAAAGATATGACTAAAATTATGACGTGAATTGAAGAAAGAAGAATACCGCCAACTTCGTACTGAGAGACGGCTTCGATATTTGGGTATCGAGAGGGATCGGAACCCCAGATCTGGGTAGCGACATTTTGCAGTAATATGCCAAACGCAATAGTGCTTAACATTGGAGCTAAAAAATGAGCGTTTCGCAGTGGATAGAAGCATGTTCTTTCCACAAGAACATTGATCGCGGCGGATGTCACAAGTCCGGCTATAACCGCCAGAATTAACGGTGCACCGAATGATGCTGCGGCAACGCCCGCAAATGCTCCAAACATAAAGACATCCCCATGCGCTATATTGAGCTTATCAAACACACCAAGAACAAGAGTAAGTCCAAGGGCAATCAAGGCGTAGGTGCTGCCAAGAAGTAAGCCGTTTGCTAGCTGCTGTGCTAACATGAGGATGTCTTTGTTTTAGTCGGATAGTGTCAGTTGACTACTCTATAAGTTTCCATGCCTGATCTTTGATTTCAAAAACATGTACGTTCTTTTTTCCGTCTCCTACTTTATTGAAACCATCGCTGGCAATTCCATTAAAAGAACTCATTGCGGCAAAATGATCTTTCACAGCGATTCTCTTTTTAGCGAGATCACTCGTGCCGGGTTTTATGCCTTTGGATTTAATTGCATCCACAATCATATAAACAGCATCGTAGGAGTTTACCGGATAGTAGTCAGGCTTTGCCGTGAATTTTCCCGGGTGCAAAGTCTTGGCGAGCTTCTTGTAGGATTTAATAAAAGATACACTGCGGGCATCCTTCAACTGGCTGCTCCAGATACTGCCGGCAATTGTACCAACAACCGCATTCCCGCCTTTTTCCGGCATGTTGCCTTCAATCAACGGGGCTGTTCCAAAAAAGGGCTGTTTCATCCCTTGGCGTCGCGCTTCGGTGATAATATTCAGTGCGTCCGGTCCAAGGGCGCCAAGACCAATTGCATCGGGATTTAAGGCTTTTAGTTTCGTTATCTGGGCAGTGAATTGGGCGTCACCGGTCTGGAATGTCACCGGTTTCTTTTCGTTTATAACGGTCAAACCTTCTTTCTTCAGAACGCCCGGGAATACTTTTGTACCGATAGCACGTGCTACGGCATCTTTAATATCGACAACCAATGCAATCCTTTTGGGATTATGTCTTTTCTTAACCGCTTTGGCGACCGCAACGGCGATTTTATCTTCCGTGAGCGTATTTCTAAATGCGAAAGGACGATTAGCAGCAGCGACACCAGGTTTAGAAGAAGCCACGGCCACTTGAACTATGCCAATCCGATTGCCAAGAGGAAATGTCGATTCCGCCACACCACTGTAATGAGGTCCGACGATTGCCAAAACCTTGTCATCCCCGGCAAGTTTGCGTACGGCATTTACGGCATCATGCGGTTTGCTACCGGAGTCAGCAAATATCATCTCCAATTTGGTGCCGCCAATACCACCTTTGGCATTAATTTCGTTGACTGCAACTTGGGCACCAATTACCTCGCGTTTGCCCGCATCAGCGCCACTACCGGTGATTGGAACACATAATCCTATTCGGTGGGTATCCTGAGCGTTAACGGTTTCGGGAAATATCAGAATGACGGTCATAAATAATAAAAGAAAATAGAGCGATTTGAATTGTGACATTTGAAGCCTCCTCAAAAAAATATTTTTTTTTAGGTTTTAAGTAATTATCGTTGTTCTTAAACAAGACAACACATTTTGCATCAATTATGAAGATGCCATCAGAGACTATGTGCTTTAGAGTTTGTTGTAATTGATTAGAGTCAATTCCTTGCCGTGGCGCTGTCAGAGTAAATTGAGCTAATCGCAAATGGTAATTATGAGCCACTCTCAAATCGCGAGATTACGCCATTCGGTCAAAGCCGCAGAACGGTTGATTTTGAACGTTCTGCGATCGTAGAGATGACGTTCGTGATTGAAGAGGTTGTAGACTGGAGCGTGGATCGAAGTAAATTTCTGGTGATGTTTTAAAATATCGGAAAGGATTTTTAATCCAAAACATTACAATTCATTCCGTTATTGTATCCCTCGTCAGCGCCTATGGCACTAGCTTGTAGTATTTGAGAAGAGAGAGTTTCTGGCTCAAACAATATAATTACGTCCGGCCACACCAGTCCCTAAACATGAGACCGCCCGTGTCTGAAACTATACAACAACAAGGAACATAGAAATGAGGCTAGACACGGTCTATGATGTCTGGGTGTTGGACTGTAAAAATATTGGGCCAGATGCGTTAGAAAAATGACGTCACAAGCTACGGATCACCAAGAACTTCAAAAGGCTTTCGATCAAGCCGTCGAACAACATCGTGCTGGAAAGGTAGATGCTGCGCTGCAAGTTTATCAGCAGGTTCGTGAAGCCATGCCAGACCATGCCGGCGCTCTTCATATGCTGGGAGTCGTCGCTCTTCAAAAGGGTGAAGAGGCCGATGCTGAAGACTATCTCAAACAGGCTGTTCATATCGAACCAGACAATTCGAAGATGCTCAACAATTACGGTAACAGTCTTTATCAATTACGCCGATTTTCAGAGGCTGCCGACGCATATCAACGGGCAATGGATGCCGAGCAAGAGGCAATCGATCCGATCTACAACCTAGGGACGGCGCTTTTCGAGCTCGGAGATTTCGCAATTGCAATCGAGAAATTTGATCGTGCTTTGGCACTTGAGCCGCTTCACGGCACCGCACTGCTGAATAAAGGAGTATGTCACAAGGAACTTAAGCAATTTTCTGAGGCCGCTTTTTGCTTTCGGACTCTACTTGATACCCAGCCTGATAATTTTGCCGCCTTGGTGAATTTAGCCAATGTACTTGCCGCGACCGAAGCATGGGATGAGGCACAGATTTTTTTTCAACGCGCGGGCGAAAGTCAACCCGATCATGCCGGCGTGCATTTAGAACTCCTGAAGTTGGCTCAAGGCGCGTGTGACTTTGATGGGGTTGCACGACATTACGAGAATCTACTCATGTGCCTGCCGAAAGCTATCTGTGAATCCACAGATTGGCAGTTTTTAGCCAGCGTCATCTACCAAAATATATTCACTGAAATTCCGGCGAATCTTATCGAAAAAGCGACTACTAAATTTGAAACACTCGTGTCACAACTTGCGCAAGTCTCGGCATCCATCAAACGTACTGATAAAATCCGAGTGGGATATATGTCGTCAAATTTCGGCGATCATCCGGTTGGGCATGTAACGTCAGCCTTATTTCAAGCGCATGATCGTGAGCGTTTTGAAATTATGGGCTTTTCGCTAAATGATCGAACCGCAGAGCGTCAGACGTTTGCTAAAAAATTAAAAAGTGACTTTGATGAATTTTATCAGATTGGGTCAATGCCGCCCGAGCAGGCCGCGCGTGAAATTGCCGAACTCGGCATTCAAATCTTGATTGATATTGATGGGTTTATGAGTTCCAGGGGGCTACGAATTCAAGCCCATCGCCCAGCACCCATCCAACTGTATTGGCTTGGCCACGCAGGAGGTGTAGGGCAGACCTTTGTGGATTATGTAATTGCCGATCAAGTAGTCGTTCCCGAGACGGAACGAGCTCAATTCATCGATAAAGTTCTTTATTTGCCTGAAATCTATCACTGTGCCGCACCTCATCCGGTTAGTAAGTCGAGCCCTGAGCGAACGCATTTTAATTTGCCAGAGGCTGGGCAAGTCTTCTGCGCCTTTAACAATCCTGAAAAAATAGACCAGAATATATTTACGACCTGGATGAAAATTTTACGAGCGGTGCCTGATAGTGTGTTGTGGCTATCGTCAAAGAGAGGTTTGCCATTGCATAGCAATAATTTAAAGGCTCAGGCAAAAGTCTTTGGTGTCTCCAGTGACAGATTGATCTTTGCCGACCGGGTTGAGAATAAAGCCGATCATCTGGCCCGCCATCGCCATGCCTGCTTGTTTCTTGATACCTTAACATTGAATGCCTCGACGACTGCTCTTGATTCCTTATGGGCAGGCTTGCCGATTTTAGCAGTTGCTGGTGACCGATTTTCATCACGAATTTCTCAAACCATGCTCCATGCCGTCGGGATGCCGGAAATGATTTGTGCAGATATTGAAACCTATGTTGCTAGAGCTGTCGAAATCGCAACTGACGCCGATCAGGAACAAGCGTTAAAGGATAAATTGTCTCAGAAATTGACGGCTGAGCCGCTTTTTGACGTTGGCCGATTTACGAAAAATCTGGAGCAAGTTTATCTCAATCTGTCTAAAGATAAGATTTAACCGTTCAGGAGCTTCTCAACCTGTGCTGTCCCCCGTCAGCGCTTGGACTTCGGGCGTATGAAACTTTCTACAGCCATTTAGAGATGGCCAAGCTTCGGCATGATTTCACTGGTGAAAAGTTCGAGCGAACGCATTGCCTTGGTGTGCGGCAGAGTACCGAAATAGAAGCCGAGGGTCATGTAGTTGATACC
>CAJWIB010000009.1 GCA_913041095.1 uncultured Rhodospirillaceae bacterium
ACCATTATCGATGTGCTCTTTGATGGTTGCCTCATCGAGTGGCAGCGGCTTACCAAGGTTGGATTTTAAAACTTTTTCTGTCATGTGTGGTTCTATCTTCAAGATATTCCGTCTCTTTTGCAAGTTTGTTTGTCTCACTGTTACTGGCGGAGTATCCTGCGCATTGGGGAATGCATGAGGAATTAAAATGGCCGACAAAATTACCAAATCCGATATCGAATGGCAGAAACAGCTGACGCCGGAGCAATACTACATCACTCGCCAGAAAGGCACCGAGCGCCCATTTACCGGCGAGTATAACGATAGCAAAACCCCAGGCACTTTCGAATGCATTTGCTGCGGTGCTCCGCTGTTTGCTTCTGATCACAAGTTTGATTCCGGTTCCGGCTGGCCAAGCTATTGGCAGCCGGTCAGCGAAGATTCGGTTATATCAGAAACCGATAACAGCCTCGGCATGGTGCGGATCGAGGTTATGTGTGCTAGATGTGACGGTCACTTGGGTCATGTCTTCCCGGACGGCCCTCAGCCGTCGGGTCTACGCTACTGCATCAATTCATTGTCGCTCAAGCTCAACGAGAAAGACTAGAGCGCCGCCACCGATGTCTAAAAACATTCGCGTGATCTTGCTCATGACTGTGTCGGTCGGCATGCTGGCTGCCCTTGATGGCATCGTCAAGATCGTCAACAACCTCGGCATGCACCCGTTCGAGATTGCTTTTTTCCGCAATGTTTTTGGACTGATCGCACTGATCCCGTTTTTTTTGCGGATCGGCTTTAACGAGCTCAAAACCAGGCGTTTAAAAATGCATCTTGGCCGGGGCTGTATCCACGCCGCGTCAATGATCACCTGGTTTTGGGCTCTGACCGTGATCCCGCTCGCCGATGCCACGGCGCTTAGTTTTATGGTGCCGGTTTTTGCCTCGATTGGCGCAATATTTATCATGCACGAGCCGTCACAGATAAGCCGTTGGATATCCATCATCATCGGCTTTATCGGCATGATCGTAATATTACGCCCGGGTTTTGCAGATATAAGCTTCGGCACCTGGCTGGTGCTGGGCGGCACAATTTTTGTCGCCACTTCCAAACTGATGACCAAATCATTGTCACGTACCGAAAGCCCGTCGACTATCGTCGCCTATATGAGCTTCACCGTGACCATTATTTCTTTCGTCATGGCATCTTTCGTATGGACCTGGCCAACGCTTGAGATGTGGCTGTGGTTTATCGCCCTTGGCGGCATGGGCAGTATTGCCCATGTCATGCAGGTGCAATCCTATAAAGACGGCGAGATCACCATGGTCGAACCGGCAACTTTTTTACGCCTGGTCTGGGCGGCGCTGGTGGGTTTCGTGGTGTTTGGTGAAGTGCCGCAAATTTGGAGCTGGATTGGCGGCGGCATAATTATGGTCGGTATATTTATGCTAATCAGAAGCGAAGCCAAAGGCAGTAAACCGACTGCCGAACTCCTCTAGGCGGGAACTGCATCAAAATCGTGCTCTGCATACATCAGAAGGCCGGACACCTGCTGATAACGCAACAACGCGGTCGGTCCCGGACAAAGCGATCAAGGAGATGCTGGCCTATCCAATGAGCAATGGCCGTAACTTTGACGAAATCTTGCGCTTGCTGGAATCCTGCCAGCTGACAGCCGAACATCAGGTGGCGCTGGGATCGAAAGCTGTGTTACCTTCATCGATTGAAACGATTAGTCCTGCTCGAATAGTAACGGAAGACGCCACCGTATCGGCTTCATCCATGGTATGGATTTTACCGTTCAGCAGGACCAGCTCATAAGATATAAATTAGCCCATTAGCTTTCTAAGCGCGAATTGCCGGTTCGATGTGTGGGGGCGGATTTCAACCGGCCAGCGGCCGGCATCAACGGCGATGCCCCATTCTTCGCTTTCCAGCACCGCTGGGCTTTCAATCTCATAGATCGCCGTATAGGCCGGCTCGGCGGAATGGTCCATATCCTGTACCGTGCCGCTAAAATTCATTTTCATGGGTTCGACCTTGTAGCGTTCCACACTCAAAACGCCCGGTACTTTTAATATTCCCGGAATGTGTTCGATATCGTAAACCTCGTTGAACAATTCTTCTTTTTCCGGCGTTACATCCATGCTGGCAACCAGCAAGTATTTTTTATTTTGTGACATCAAATCCTCTCTGGTTAAATTTACTGAGCGACGTGCTCTTGCTTTTCGGGAAAGCCGCCTCGCTTAATCTATTCATAGAGATCCCGAAGCGCATCCGACAAAGGGCGCTTCCCGCTGATCATCTTTGAGAGCGGTCTCTTCACCGAACCGGCTGGTTGACTCAAAATATTGTCTTGAGACAAAGCGCGTCGTGATTTTACCTTTAGCCCGGCTGACCATCGGGATGGTGAAATAAGGTTTTTCGCCAGCTGGCTCCTTACCCCGCCAATCCAAATTAAAATCGCCGTAAAGCACATCAAACACATCATGGAGCACTTCTAAACTGGGATCAGCGGGTTCTGGTTCTACTTCCAGCCCTTTACCCGACGTCACAACCGCCAGCAGTTCCCTTGCCCGATTGGCAATATGATCGCGAAACTCTTCATCATCAGTTTCGGCGCAGGCTTCTAATAATTCCATAGTCGTCGCTGCGGTTTTGGTGAGATCAGGGGCCGGCGATTTGGGACCTTCTTGAGCCAGCAAAGCAACAATGATGGCCTCAATCGACTGATCGATCGTTGAGATCAGAGAATCGCGATCAGCATCAGGACCGATCGAGGCAATAGTCACCAGAATATTCTGAAGATCTGTTTCTACACTTATTTCTTGGTCTGTACTGGTGTCCGAATCCACGCTTTGGTCGCCCTATTAATACTTTAGTTATTTGGACGACAAATATTAATGAAATCTGGTGTCACTTACCAACAAATAGATAAAAAAAGAGCCAGAATTAATCCGGCTCTTTTTCATTGTCATCTATAAACGCTTAAAGCGCTTTGACGTCATCCACAGTTTTTTGCGGTTCGGGCCGCGTGGTATGGTTGGGATCAGTATCAGCAGCCCGGACAATGCCGTCCGGCGTCACCACAAGCCGTGTCGGTATCGGCAGCGTCCAACTGTCTTCACCATTTGATTCAGGCAAACTAATGCCAAAACCATCATAAATCTCTTTGATTTCAGGCGCCACTTCAAAGACTATGCCCAATTCGGAGCAATAGGCATTGCCTTCATCACGCAGCAAATCAAAGCTGAGTTTGTGCTTCTCGACCAGTTCTTTATTTTTGGCCTGATTTTGCGGCGAGATCGCCACCATGGTCGTGTTCAATTCAGATAAGTCGTCAACAATGTCACACAAAGCATACAGCTCTGCATTACAGTAAGGTCACCAATGGCCACGATAAATAGTAACAACCAAATTCCCCTTGGCCAGCAGATCATTAGAACTGACCATCGTGCCGTTCGAGTTTGGCAAATTAAAACCCGGCAAAGAATCGCCAACTTTAATAACGCCGTCCATAATGCTTGAGTCCCGAATGGCTCGCGTGGCCGCTCCCATTTTCACCCGAATTTCTTCCGGTATGCGCTCTGCACTGGCTTCACGAAGCTTGGCGAGACTTTCTTCTAAGCTCATATAGTTCTCCCCTAAATTGGTAGGTTAAAAGTTTGATGCAATTGTCATACAGGATGGACAAAGTTAGCACAATCAGGCAGTTGGCCAGACAATGGGCAGTAACGTATAATTGATTCAATATCTATAAACACCAGTTCTGCCACATTTCGCGATAGGCAGTTTCTAATTTTTGGGATGTTTGGGATTACTTTTCAACAAGTTGCGATAAATGGATTTGGCTCCGGCAATATCACCAGATTCATGACATTTTATTGCAGTATTTAACGTGACGGAAAAATCTTGTTCGTCGTTGGACATTGGCGGCGCCTTCTTATCAATGAACGCAATAGTGCCACAATATTATTTCATTGAAAGCATTATTAGATTCTTGTTGGAGTTCGATTGTTTAATACCGTGACAAAGCCGGTTTGATGATTTAAGGGCATAGGCAAATCGATAACCAAAAAAACTTAAATAAAAGGATTAGAGAACGTGCCGACAGATACACCACTAAAAAACGAACTTCCCTTGGTAGATGTTTTTGAATCACCGGACCGGCTGTTGATGGGTGCGGGCCCGTCACGCGTCCATGGAGACGTCTTAAAAGCGATGGCGCAAACAACGATCGGTCATCTTGATCCGGCCATGGTGGTGATGATGGACGAGCTTAAAGACATGCTGCGCTACGTTTTTCAAACGGGTAATGTGATGACTTTTCCGGTGTCCGGTCCGGGCTCCCTTGGTATGGAGGCTTGCGTCAATAATATTGTCGAGCCGGATGATAAAGTCATCGTTGCCATAAACGGTGTTTTTGGCACCCGCATGGCAGAAGTCACCCGGCGCGCCGGCGCGGAAGTTATCGTCACCGAAGATGAATGGGGCATGGCGGTAGATCCTAATAAAGTCGAAGCGGCACTGAAAGCCAATCCAGGCGTTAAAGCTGTCGGTTTTGTCCATGCCGAGACCTCTACTGGTGCACTTTCCGACGCCGCAGCAATCTGCCGTTTAGCAAAAAATCATGACGCCATGAGCATCGTCGATACGGTAACATCCTTGGGGGGCGTGCCGGTCAATATCGATGTCTGGGGTGCTGATGCGGTCTATTCGGGCACCCAGAAATGTCTTTCCTGCCCACCCGGTCTGTCACCGATGACCTTCAGTGATCGGGCTGTCCAGGCGACGCTGGACCGTGAAACACCGGTGCAAAGCTGGCTGCTGGATCTGTCGCTGGTTGCCAGTTACTGGCAGGGCGATGCGAAAAGCGGGGCCCGGACCTATCATCATACGGCACCGGTTAATACCTTGATGGGTCTCCATGAAGCACTTCGCCGTATCGTGCAGGAAGGTCTTAAAAATGTCTGGGCACGCCACAAGGCAGCTTCAGATATCATTGTCGCCGGTATGGAAGAGATGGGCTTTTCGATGCTGGTTGATGCTAACATCCGCCTGCCCGAACTGCTGACAATCATTTTGCCGGAAGGTATTGATGACACCGCCGTTCGCGGCAAATTACTCAACGACCACCGTATTGAAATCAGCGCGGGGCTCGGACCCTTTGCCGGTAAGTTGTGGCGGATTGGTGTCATGGGCGAAGGAGCACGACCGGAAAATGCTGAACGAGTTTTGCGCGCCATCAAGGCGTTGATTAGCTGAAACTGCTTAAATCAATTGGCCTGATTTCCAGTTATTCAGCGACTGACCGGTTGGCAACGAATCGCCATTTCACCAGTTCCAAACGATCTTGACCAAAAAACGGTTCACCATCGACAACAATAGTGAGCGAGTATGATCTTCATCCAGAAGACTTTGGCCCAGGAGAATTTCCAGAAGTTATTATATTAAAAGGTAAGAAGGGCGGCTTTGTCACTAGTATGAGTATCGATAATTTTGCGCCGCGAGTTTCAAACCAGTTTCAATACAAGCCTTAGACACTTATAGTACGTCCATCTGGAAATTCCTGGGAGACTACCCGTATGGAAGGCGTACAAAAACCTGCGTCCTATATTCGTCCTGCACTGCATGATGCGCCAAACAAAGTTGACCCGCCAACCGACGGCGCGCTCCGCCATAAAGGACTGGATACCTCAAAAATCCTCAGCATGGGGTTGAATGAAAGCTGCTTTCCGCCTTCGCCGAAGGTTATCAAGGCGATGCAGGATAATCTGAGCTCGGTCAATCTCTATCCGGATGCCCAATGCCCGCATCTTAGTGACATCATTTCAGAGCGCACCGGCATTGCACCGGATTGCGTCGTCTGGGGCAATGGCAGTGAGGAGCTGTTAAAAGGCGCCATTGATCTTTCATTGTCACCGGGTCAAGGCCTGGTACTACCGGTACCGACTTTCTGGGGTTATAAATCCCTGGTCGCCGCCTTTGAAGCCGATGTGGCCGAGGTCGGGAACCTGCCGGATGGTAATACTGATATCGACGGTATTCTTGCCGCCATCGGTAACAACACCAGGATCGTTTTCCTGATCACGCCCAATAATCCAACCGGCCGCATGGTCGATCAGGCTGGTTTGGAAAAAATCATCGCCGGAGTCCCTGAAAATGTCCTGCTATGTATTGACGAGGCTTATTATGATTTTGGTCTCCATGCCGGTGGCCCCAATGTGTTGGATATATTAAAAACCCGAAACGGCCCATGGTTCGCCGTCTTTACCTTTTCCAAGGCCTACGCCATGGCCGGTATGCGGATTGGCTACGCGCTCTGCAGTGATGCGCAACTGGCTCAAGCTTTACAGAAAACCACCTGTGTGTTTAATGTGCCGATCCTCGCCCAATTTGCCGGCGAAGCGGCTCTCAAAGACCTTGAGTATCTTGATTTTATTTTAACAAACGTCGCTGCCGGCAGGGATCAGCTTTTCGACGGCCTTACTGAACTTGGCCTTGACCCAATCCCGTCTGTCACCAATTTTGTTTCAAGCCCCGTGCCGATGAACGCACGTGATTGTATGACCGCGATGCTCGATAAAGGCGTGCAGATTAACGCTTGGGCTGATCCCGGTTATGAAAACTTCATCCGTATCACCGTCGGCACGACAGAAGATAATGCGGTGTGTTTGGCTGCATTGAAAGAAGTTCTGGTTTAAGTTCGCCTAAAACCTGCGGCAATTACGTTGAGCTTTGTTAGCTGTCCCTTATAGTGGAGCGCCATCAAGGGGAATAAATTCATGCGGGATTTTGCTCCGCTTATCGCTTTCAAAGTCCGGAGCTACCGTTTTCAGTGGCCGGCTGATCTGTGCTCGACCTGGGCCTTCGAGATGGAAAATCTTATTTTGGGCTGGTACATCCTGGTTGAGACCGGCTCGGTTCTCCTCCTTACGCTTTTTGCCGCCCTACAGTTCATGGGCACCCTCGTCGCTCCTTGGCTCGGTGTCTTAGGCGATCGTATTGGACGAAAAATTGTTTTTTGCTCCATGCGGGTAATTTTTTCCTTGCTCGCCTTTGCTATAATGACCTTGGCTTTTCTGGATCTGCTAACACCCTATGTGGTCCTGGGGCTGGCTTTTTTAAGTGGCCTCTTGCGCCCTTCAGATATGGTGATGCGCCAGGCCTTGATCGGTGACACGGTGCCGCCGGAAAGCCTGCCCAATGCCTTAGGGCTCAATCGAACATCAATGGATGCGTCACGGGTATTTGGCGCCTTGGCCGGCGCCAGCATATTTGCTGTCCTGGGTATTGGCTATGCTTATGTTCTGGTAACAACGATTTATCTCGTTGGTTTTCTGCTGACACTCGGCATTACCGATGTGCATCTAGCCGAAACATCGGTAGAAAAACAAGGCACGTCGCAATGGAAAGATTTTAAAGAAGGGCTCGCTTACATCTGGAACACACCAAAAGTACTGGCGATCCTATGGCTCGCTTTCCTGGTTAATTTAACCGCTTTTCCGATCATCCGCGGCTTGCTGCCTTACGTTGCCAAAGAAGTGTATCTGGTTGATGAAATTGGCCTCGGCCATCTGGTCGCCGCGTTTGGCACCGGCGCGATGATTGGCGCCTTTGTCGTTGCCACGGTCGGTGGCCACACACATTCGACAAAATTCATGCTGATCAATATATTGCTATGGTATGTCATGTTGGCAGTTTTAGCCGCGATGGAAACCAAGCTCTCCGGTTTTACTACCCTGTTTATCATGGGCATCGTGCACGCCATGGGCATGGTCTCAATGTCAGTTATTCTGGTTGGCCAGCTCGAACAATATATCCGCGGCCGGGTCATCGGCGTTAGGATATTGGCAATCTACGGCGTGCCGCTAGGGCTTTTGGGCACCGGTATGCTGATCGATATCATTGGCTTTCAGGCAACGATTAACCTCTACGTCGGTGTTGGCATGGCGCTAACCCTACTGATTTGGTTTAAATGGCGGAGAGTGCTTTAGCTGGTAGCACTAGCTGGTTTGGAAGCCCCACTCCCCATTTTCTCCGCACGTCAGTGCAGCCTCTTCTGAACTCGATATTTTTAAAGCTTAATGCAGAGTGGAGTTACCACCAGCAGCGCGGACCATTTCCTCGGCGATGCGAAGCTCTTTCTCGGCGGCTTCTTTGGCCTCGTCATCAGCACTAGAATACGCTTCACGGGCAGCCGACAACCGCGCTTCGGTGTCGCTTGAGCTGAGATCGCTTACATCCGTAGCACTTTCGGCCAAGACCGTGCAGCGTTCCGGATTGGCTTCGGCGAAACCACCTTCAACAAACAGAGACTTAGTGATCACGCCATCAGTATACATATTGATCACGCCCGGGCGCACGGTCGATAAAATCGGCGTATGGCCCGGCAATACACCGAAATCACCTTCGCTGCCTGGCACGACAACCATGTCGACGTCCTCGGAAATCGCGAGGGCGGTTGGTGTTACCAACTCAAAAGCCACTTTGTTTACAACTTCATCAGCCATTTATTTTGTCCTTTAGGCCGCTTCTTGCGCCATTTTTTGCGCTTTTTCGACAGCTTCTTCGATGGTGCCAATCATGTAGAAGGCGGCTTCCGGCAAGTGATCATATTCACCGTCGCAGATGCCTTTGAAGCCTTTAATTGTATCTTCCAAATTCACAAACACGCCCGGCGAACCGGTGAAAACTTCGGCAACATGGAAAGGCTGGCTGAGGAAACGCTGAATCTTACGTGCCCGCGCCACCGTCTGTTTATCTTCTTCTGACAATTCGTCCATGCCAAGAATAGCGATAATATCCTGCAGGTTTTTATAGGTCTGCAGAATACGCTGAACTTCACGGGCAACTGTGTAATGTTCTTCGCCGACGATCGAGGCGTCCAAAATACGGCTGGTTGAATCGAGCGGGTCCACCGCCGGATAAATACCAAGCTCGGCAATTTGGCGCGACAACACGGTGGTTGCATCCAGATGGGCAAAGGATGTAGCCGGGGCCGGGTCAGTCAAATCATCGGCCGGCACGTAAATCGCCTGCACTGACGTGATCGAACCTTTATGGGTTGAGGTAATCCGCTCTTGCATGGCTCCCATATCGGTGGCGAGCGTTGGTTGATAGCCCACAGCTGACGGTATACGGCCCAACAAAGCAGACACTTCGGAACCGGCCTGGGTAAAGCGGAAAATGTTATCAATAAAGAACAGCACGTCCTGCCCTTCCTGATCACGGAAATATTCCGCCACTGTCAAACCAGACAGCGCAACCCGGGCACGCGCTCCGGGAGGCTCATTCATTTGGCCATAAACCAAGGCTGCCTTGGAGCCAGCTCCATCAATTTGAATAACGCCGGATTCCATCATTTCGTGATAGAGGTCGTTACCTTCACGGGTCCGTTCACCGACACCGGCAAATACGGAATAACCGCCATGACCTTTGGCGATGTTGTTGATCAATTCCATAATGATCACGGTTTTGCCCACACCCGCTCCGCCAAACAGGCCAATCTTACCGCCTTTCGGATAGGGCTCGATCAGATCGACCACTTTAATACCGGTGACCAGCACTTCGGTTTCAGTCGATTGTTCTATAAACTCGGGAGCCGCACGATGGATTGACGAAGAAACCTTGGTTTCTATCGGACCCCGTTCGTCAACCGGCTCGCCGATCACGTTCAGAATACGGCCAAGCGTTTCCGGGCCAACCGGCATGTTGATAGGGCTGCCAGTATCCACCGCTTCGGTGCCCCGGACCAGACCGTCCGTGGTATCCATGGCGATGGTGCGAACCTGGGATTCGCCCAGATGTTGCGCCACTTCGAGAACCAAGCGGTTGCCATTGTTATCAACCTCGAGAGCGTTAAGAATTTCCGGTAAATCACCGGGAAATTTCACATCGACCACTGCACCCATTACCTGAGAAACTGTGCCAATATTGTTTTCGGCCATTGTTATCAACTCCTATTGAGCTAGAGCGCTTCGGCGCCCGAAATAATTTCGATTAATTCACTGGTAATTTTTGCCTGACGTGTCCGGTTATAGGTAATCGACAAGTCGTCAATCATCTCACCGGCGTTACGCGTGGCATTATCCATTGCCGACATCCTGGCTCCATGTTCGGAAGCGCTGCTTTCCAGGAGAGCGCGAAACACCTGCACATTCAAATTGGATAGCAACAACTTTGCCAGTATTTCTTCTTCTGAAGGTTCAAACTCGTAGATCGCGGAAGGACCCGTTTCCACTGCTGTTTCAGCTTCATCATCTTCGTCAGCGAGCTGAACCGGAATGATCTGCCGCAGCGTCACTTCCTGAGTAATCGCTGAAATGAATTTGTTGTAGATGATGGAGCAGACATCAAATTCGCCGGCTTCAAACATCTCAATAATCTTGACCGCCACACCCTGAGCTTCTTCAAACTGAACGCCGGCTTTGCCGATACCTTCATAAGTATCCACAATCGCGTTTTTAAATTCAGTTTTGAGTTGTTCGCGCCCTTTCCGGCCGATACAAAGAATTTTAGCGTTTTTATTTTCGCCTGTAAGTGCGAGTAGGCGATTGCGGGTTTCGCGGGAAATATTAGCATTAAAGCCACCGCAAAGTCCCCGGTCCGAGGTTACTACAACAATCAAGTGGGTATCATCGGAACCTGTACCGCTGAGCAATTTACCAGCACCTTCTAGCGATCCCGGATTATCAAGGAGCGACGCCATCATGCGCTCCATCCGTTCGGCATAAGGCCGGGCAGCTTCGGCTGCTTCCTGCGCACGTTTTAACCGTGACGCCGCCACCATTTTCATGGCAGAGGTGATCTTTTGCGTCGATTTGACGCTAGAGATACGGGTTTTGAGTTCTTTAAGATTGGCCATATTTCGTCGCCAAACTCCCTAAGTTAAACGCCGCTTTAAGCAAATGACTTGGTAAAATCATCTAGGAAAGAATTAAGCTTCTCTTCGGTTTCTTCAGAAATCGCTTCATCAGCACGGATCGCTGCCAAAATGTCAGCGCCCTTTTCGCGAATACTGTCGAGCATGGCTTGTTCAAAGCGCACAACATCTCTGACTTCGATACCATCGAGATAGCCGTTAACGCCACAGAACAGGGAAACAACTTGCTCTTCCATCGCATAAGGTGAGAACTGTCCTTGTTTTAAAACTTCCGTCAAACGCGCGCCACGGGCCAGCAATTGCTGGGTCGAGGCATCCAAATCGGAGGCAAATTGTGCAAAGGCTTCCATTTCCCGGTACTGTGCTAGCTCAAGCTTGATCGAGCCGGCAACTTGCTTCATCGCTTTCACTTGCGCCGCCGAACCCACACGGGAAACCGACAAGCCAACGTTCACAGCGGGCCGGATACCTTTATAAAAAAGATCCGTTTCAAGGAAGATTTGACCATCGGTGATCGAAATCACGTTGGTCGGAATATAAGCCGAGACGTCGTTTGCCTGAGTTTCAATGACCGGAAGCGCGGTCAAGGAACCAGCACCATTATCGTCGTTCATTTTCGCCGCGCGCTCCAAAAGGCGTGAATGCAGGTAGAAAACGTCACCAGGATATGCTTCACGTCCTGGGGGACGGCGCAGCAATAGGGACATCTGTCTATAGGAGACCGCTTGTTTGGTTAAATCATCATAGAAAATAACCGCGTGCATACCGTTGTCGCGGAAATATTCACCCATGGTGCAGCCGGTGTAAGGGGCCAGGAACTGCATCGGGGCCGGCTCGGAAGCGGTTGCGGCAACAACAATGGAATATTCCATCGCGCCGTTTTCTTCGAGCACTTTAACCAATTGTGCCACCGAGGAGCGTTTCTGACCAATCGCAACATAAATGCAGTACAACTTTTCAGAATCATCCGCCGCCGTGTCATTGACTTTCTTTTGGTTCAAAATGGTATCGACTATAATGGCGGTTTTACCGGTTTGGCGGTCACCAATGATCAATTCACGCTGGCCACGGCCAATCGGAATTAGACTATCGATGGCTTTGAGACCGGTCTGCATCGGCTCATGCACTGATTTACGCGGGATGATGCCGGGTGCTTTCACTTCGATCAGGCTACGTTCGGAAGCATCGATTGGGCCTTTGCCGTCAATCGGATCACCCAAGGCGTCAACCACACGGCCAAGCAAGACTTTGCCAACCGGCACGTCAACGATATCGCCGGTACGTTTGACTGTATCGCCTTCTTTAATGTTACGGTCATCGCCAAATATAACGACTCCGACATTGTCTTCCTCAAGGTTCAGGGTCATGCCGCGAATGCCGCCAGGGAATTCGACCATTTCGCCGGCCTGAACTTTATCCAAACCGTAAATGCGGGCGATACCATCACCGACCGAAAGAACCTGTCCGACCTCGGCGACTTCTGCTTCGGTACCAAAATTTTGTATCTGATCTTTTAGAATTGCGGAGATTTCCGCTGCGCGGATTTCCATTATCCAACACCTCTCATGGCGAGTTTTAAATGTTGCAGTTTAGTATGAAGTGACGAATCGACCATACGCGAACCAATTTTGACGACCAGGCCGCCAAGCAGATCGGGATCAACCGTCGAATTAATTGATACTTTGCCGCCGACCGAGCTTTGCAGCGCAGCTTCAATATCTGCTTTCTGGCTTTCGGTAAGGGCTTTGGCCGAGGTAACTTCCGCCGTCATTTCACCACGGCGCCCAGCCAGCACCATCAGGTAATCATCGATAATGTCGGCCAAGGCAAAAAGGCGGCGGTTTGAGGCAACAACACCGATAAAATTACGGGTGAGTTGAGATGCTTCGGTTTTTTCCAGCAGCGCCTGCATGGCAGCAGATTGATCGGCGCGCGGTATCACCGGCGAACGCACCATCCGGATGAGATCATCACTTTCATCCATCATCGTACTGATTTGGCGAAGGTCATCGGCAACTTGATCAAGCGCATCAGCGCCTTCGGCCAATTCAAACAAGGCCGTGGCGTACCGCCCGGAAAGCCCAGTAACATCCGTTTGGGCGTCTGTAGTTTCGGATGACACCTGAGTTTTTTCCTCGACTTCATTCCCGAAAATGAGACAGCATTTGCAGAAATAGGATAACTTGAAAACAAAATTATACTTTCCGAAAGAAACGAATTTACGCCGCAGCTCCGCGGAAAGCGATGGTTGTCTACCATACTCATTCGGAGTCCGCAAGACGCCAAAAGCACCAACCGGATACTCTGTTTTTATTACGTTATTTCAATAGGTTACAGTTTATAACGGCTACATAAAACTATAAGGATCGATATCCAATTGGAGCCGCACCTTGCGCGGCAGTTCGGTCGCCTTGAGCCAAGCACGTATTCGCGTCTGGATGTTGACATCACGGCCGGCTTTGACCAAAAAGCGGCGGCGATGGCGGCCCCGTAATAGAGCCAGTGGAGCCGGTGCCGGACCGAGGGTCATCACCCCATTGTCGCGGGGTGCCGTGCGAGCAAGATTGGCGGCCGCCTGATCAACTGCACGTTCATCGCTGCTTGAAAGAATGACACCCGCCAAACGGCCGAAAGGCGGCATGCTGTTACGTTCCCGGTCCTGTGACATGGTAGCAATAAAGCCTTTATGGTCACCCGCCTTCAAAGCCTGCATCACCGGGTTCTCGGGGTCATGGGTCTGCACCAGCACTTTGCCCGGATGCTCAGCCCGCCCGGCCCGGCCCGCCACCTGATAGAGCAGCTGATAGGTCCGCTCCAAGGCGCGGATATCGCCGCCGGTCAGACCGACATCCGCATCAACCACACCGACCAATGTGAGATAGGGAAAATGATAACCCTTAGCGACGATCTGGGTACCGATGATCAAATCAATCTCCCGGTTTTCAATCTGGCTGACAAGTTCCTGGGCCTGTGTTGGCGTATGAAGATTATCACTGACCGCGATTTCGGCGCGAATATCCGGGAACAATTCCTGCACCTCTTCGGCTAATCGTTCGACCCCCGGGCCACAGGCATAAAGCTTATCAGCTTGATCACAGCTCGGGCACTTATCTGGTGGTTTCATCTGATAGCCACAATGGTGACATTGCAGACGGCCCAAAAAGCGATGCTCAACCAACCAAGCGGTACATTGTGGACATTGAAACCGGTGACCACAGCCCTGGCAAAGCGTCAGCGGCGCATAGCCGCGGCGGTTCAAAAACAACAGTGCCTGTTCACCAGCGGCAAAGGTATCTTTCAGGCCTTGAATGAGATTCGGTGACAGCCATTTGCCTGTGGCGGGTTTATCCTGGCGCATATCAATTATCAAAATTTCCGGCAGTTCCGCGCCGGCATAACGGTCGAGCAGGTCAAAATGTTCATAGCGCCCGCACTCGACATTTCTTAGTGATTCGAGCGACGGCGTCGCCGACACCAGAGAGATCGGAATGTCACCAAGCTGAGCCCGCACAACAGCCATATCACGGGCGTTATAAATGACGCCATCTTCTTGCTTGAAAGATTGATCGTGTTCTTCATCAACGATGATCACACCGAGGTCGGTGTAAGGCAGGAACAAAGCTGAGCGAGCGCCGACAATTACCTTAGCTTCACCGGTCGCCACCGCCCGCCAGGTTTTCCGGCGTGTCGTTTGGGTTAAGTCCGAATGCCATTCAGTCGGCTCGCAGCCAAAGCGTGCTTTAAATCTCGCCAGCCACTGTGCCCCCAGCGCAATTTCCGGCAGTAATACCAGGGCTTGCTTACCCTGGGCAAGCGCTGCACAAACGGCTTCGAGATACACCTCGGTTTTTCCCGATCCCGGCACCCCCTCTAATACGCTGACATAAAATTCGCCAGCTTCTACATGCGCCCGCAAGCTCGCGGCAGCGCTCGCCTGCTCCAATGACAGTTTCGGGCCGGACACCTGCCAATTTGGTATTTTAAACGCTGCGGGTGGTGGCAGTTCGACAGCAATGAGCGCGTCCAATTTCGCCAGCCCTTTTATGACCGATGTACCAACGCCGGCTTCCTTAGCCAATAGAGTTGCCGGCAGGGGTGGGTTATCTTTCAAGACGCCGAGAACCTGTTCCCGCGCTTTAGTCATTTTAATTTCCGGCAGATCATTATTAACGCTATAAGCGGTCACCGGCTTCGGTGGCTTCAAGGCATCGGGCACGGACATAAACATTTTAAGCACTGAACCCAAAGACGCCATATTGTAATTAGCCACCCATTCGGCGAATCGCTGGGCAGATTCGGTCATTGGTGGCGCATCGAGTTTGGCTAAAACGGCTTTAAGTTTTTCCGGCGGCACATCATCGATATCACCGTCCCAGACGACGCCCGATACCTCGCGCACCCCAAGCGGTACCGCAACAAAGTCGCCCTCCATAAGGGCTAGGCCGGGTGGCACGGCATAGGTATAGGCTTTACCCAAGGGCAGCGGCAGCAAAACGCTGACACATTGAGGGTCGTCGCCAAAATCAAGTGATGTGGTGCTGTTACCTGTCATGCGGTACACTTTAGCTGTTATCAATCAAAGAACAATCATCGACTATCTAAGGAGTAGAATCAGAGATCATGAAATTTTTTATTGATACTGCCGATGTTGGTGAAATTCGAGAACTTGCCGAAACCGGGATGATTGATGGCGTTACCACAAATCCGTCCCTAATCGCAAAATCTGGCCGCCAGTTTACCGATGTGATTGAGGAAATTTGTTCATTTATCGACGGACCCGTCAGTGCCGAAGTTGCCGCAATCGACTCACCCACCATGATCAAGGAAGCTCATAAGCTCGCCAAGATCGCTAAAAATATCACCATCAAAGTCCCGCTCACGGTTGATGGTTTGAAAACTTGCAAAATATTGTCCAGCGAAGGCACAATGGTCAATGTGACGCTCTGCTTTTCACCGGGACAGGCGATTTTGGCGGCCAAAGCCGGAGCGACCTTTATTTCCCCGTTTGTCGGCCGGCTTGATGATATCAGCCAGGACGGCATGGATCTCATCGCCGATATTTGTGAGATTTACGAAAACTATACCGACTTTGAGACCGAAGTGCTGGTTGCCTCCGTGCGCTCGCCCAAACATGTCGTTGACGCCGCCCGCATGGGTGCCCATGTCGTCACTATTCCACCGTCTGCGCTTCGCCAACTTTATAACCATCCGTTAACCGAAAAGGGGTTAGACTCGTTCCTGAAAGATTGGGCGGGGACTGGTCAATCGATTTTATGAGGGAATAAAGGGGGTAAATTATGAACAGCAAATCAGAAGCACGTAAGGTAGATGCCTCCTACGTTACAGAATATTTACGTGAGAATCCTGATTTTCTGAAAGAAAACCCGGAACTGTTGGAGGTCATAAGCCCGCCGTCGCGCTGGGAGGATGGTGAAGCTGGCAATGTGGTTGATATGCAAACTTCAATGCTCGACCGTATGCGTGATGAATCGAGCAATCTTAAAGACGCTGCCAATCTGCTGATCTCAACAACCCGCTCCAATATGATGATCCAAACCCACACTCATGCAGCGGTTATCGCAATTTTGGGCGCTGACAATTTGGAGCGATTGGTTCACGTCGTCTGTTTTGATCTGCCCCTATTGCTGGATATTGATGTCGCCTCGCTTTGCCTGGAGACCGGTGAAGAGGGTTCCCTCGAATTGGGTGAGACCGATATCCGCTGGCTGGCCCCCGGCACCGTCGATAACGTTCTCGGCGGCCCCGACGAATTCGCCAAGCTGATTGAACACATCAAAGATGACGGCTCGGTGTTTGGTGAGACCGCCGGCATCGTAAAATCAGCAGCGTTGGGCCGGTTGCAACCGGGTTATGGTATCCCCAATGGTATGCTAGCCCTGGGATCGCGTAATCGCGGTGCTTTCCACGGCGGTCAGGGCACAGATTTGCTGATATTCGTTACCCGCGTGCTGGAGCTAACGCTTAACCGATGGCTGTCCGAAAAGTAACGGCAAAAAGCTTAATCGACTATACTGCCGAACCCGCTGTCCTCAAGGCGATTGAGAGTTGGCAGCGCTGGATGATGGTTGAGAAAAATTACTCTCAGCATACCATGGATGCTTACGGGCGGGACCTCGCTGCTTTTTTTGGATATTTAGGCAATCATCTCGGTTTCACGCCGGGCTTGGGTGATCTCGAAAATCTGACAACAACGGATTTTAGAGGCTATCTCGCCAAACGTCATAATGACGGCCTTTCACGCTCCTCAACCGCCCGTGCAGTATCAACTTTACGCAATTTTTTTAAATTTCTGGATCGTCACGAACTCGCCCATAATGCTGCCATCAAAGCAGTTAAAACACCAAAACTGCCGCGCAGCATCCCCAAACCCTTATCCGAAGTGGAGGCGCGAGAAGCCCTCCTGAGCATCGGCGATCTGCACGACACGCCTTGGATAGCGGCGCGCGATATTGCGATTTTGACGCTGCTTTATGGCTGCGGATTGCGCATCAGCGAAGCGCTTAATCTGAATGTTGAGGATGTGCCTGACGGAGACGCCATGGTAATTACCGGTAAAGGCAAAAAGCAACGCGTCGTGCCGGTGCTGCCAATTGTGCTGGACGCGATCCAATATTACCTGGATCTCTACCCCCAACGTTTAAAAAAGAATGGCCCACTTTTTGTTGGCGTTCAGGGCAAGCGGGTAAACTCCGGCGTTATCCAGCGCCAAGTCCGGAAATTGCGGGCTTATTTAGGATTGCCCGCATCGGCAACACCTCATGCGCTCCGCCATAGTTTCGCGACCCATTTATTAGCTGGCGGCGGTGACCTTAGAACCATTCAGGAGTTACTCGGTCACGAATCACTGTCGACAACCCAGCGCTATACCGAGGTCGATCAGGCACGCCTCATTAAGGTCTACCGGGACTCTCATCCGCGCGCCCGGAACTAAATTTCTTCTAAGATTTATCTGGCGATCAGCGCTATCACGTCGTTTAAAAACCACGCCAGGGCGAAAAATCCACCAAACATAACCATCAAAAAAAATCCAGTGAGCTGGAACGTGAGCGCACGGCGTTTAATCACTCTATTACACTCTAAGCTAATCGGCACTATAAGGCACCCATGAAATCTTAATCCCCACACACCTTGATGGCTCAGAAAGACGTGCACCCGTGCGTCTAGCCAATAGAGGTGTGTTTACCATGCAAAATCAAATAAAATGGGGGGTAGTTTGGGGGTATAATTATAATTAAGATAAAAAAATAATATAAAACAATAAGTTAAGTTGATTATATGGCGGTGGACGCAGTCAGCAGCGAAACTGTCTCCACCAGACTTCCCTGTTTAACAGGGAAAATATAGGGAATATTGTAAATTCTGAATTAAATTCACACGTCTAAAAGATCAAAGGAGCAAGCCTAGCCTCAATTTACCTCCAAATTCCCTAATAATTTAACTGAGAATTTTACTGCGATAACAGGGAAGTAAATTTTATAATCAGGGATCGAATTTAACCCGCTTACTCCCCAGTCGGGAGTTCAAACTCGACAACCGCTGCACCACTGCCGTAAACTGGGCCATAGGCATGGACACGAGCGCCGAGCCAGTTGTTACCCATACCACCGAGGAGCCAGGCGAAATGTTTGAAGCCCATGTCTGCTTTGGCTTCTGAGGCATATTCGGCCATCACTTTTTCCAGCTGCATATGATCACCGTGAGCCATAAGTTCGAGAATTTTTTGATTCCAGCGATCATCCGTCGCATCAATGATGCGATCATCGGCAATATTTATTTCTTCGCGAAAGATAGAGCCAGACATCCCGCCAACGCCAACTAAGGCCACGCGCCGACCATCAGCGATAGCTTCTTTAACGGCGAGAGCACCGAGACGCCGCGTTGTATCAAAATCGTGATACATATTATTGGCAGCAATTACCAAGGGAATTCGGCCATCTGGATTGAGCATATTATTAGCAACGATCGTGCCGCTATCGATTGGGAACTGATCATAGTCAACTGTTTTGGACGAAACGCCCGCTGCCTGACTGGCTTTCCCAAGTCGCTCCGCCAAAGGCCTGTCGATCGAAATATCAAAGGGCAGATCACCATATTCATACCAATTGGCATCAACGTGAATGCCATGAAGGCGCGGGCGAGATTGCCAAAGCTGATCAAGCACCGCCGCCCATTGAGTAGAATAAACGAGAATAACATCCGGACGAGAAGCTTCGAGTGCCTGTTGGACTGTCTTAAAAGCTTCCATAATTGGTACCCAAGGAGGATTATCTGGGCGTAGGTATGGCAGTGGGCTGCCCGGCACCAAAAATACTGACACCAATCCTGGCGGCAAAGAAGGGCTTGCGACTTGTTCAGCCTTCCAATCTTCCGGCGATTTAACAGCACTTATTTTCGACTTGCCGATATTGGGTGGGCCAAAGCCAGATGGGCCAGTGCGCACGCGGTGCTTTCGCTTTTTGTCAGATTGACGAAGATCATTAACAACGCCCATCACACCGCGCGGGAGTAGAATAATGATGAGCACCGAGAAAACACCAAGTGCCAGCTCACCAGAGCCGATATATCCTGATACGACGCGGTCAACAATAACAAAAATGACCGCACCGACAATCGGCCCGGCCAAACTTCCCATTCCGCCAGCAACGACGACGAATACCACGACCGCGGACCAGCGTATACTGAACGCATCGGACGGCGTGATGGTGACGTTATCAATGTAGAAAAGCCCTGCCGCCAACCCTGCCATCGGCGCTGAAACTAGGAAGACCAGCGTCTTCACCCGACGGATATCAATGCCGATTGAGTTAGCTGCTTCTTCATCATCTCTAACCGCGGTCAAAGCTTGGCCGTATCGACTGCGTAATAAATACCAAACGGCAAAGGTAGATAGAACAATCAAGACCAAGCCCGTATAATAACGCGCCATGATGGATGTATTAGAGACAATGCTCAGCCCGCCACCAGCGCCTGTCACTTTCCATTCGTTAAACACCGATGAAACAGCCGCCGCAATCAACCAGGTTGCGACCGCAAAATAAGCGCCTTGCAGTTTCAACAGAGGTAGCGCACCTAAGAATATCAAAAGTAAAATCGAAACCCGGCGGGTGTAATGGCCGCGGAAAATGTCAAAGCTCGGCTCATACGAGATGAGAATTTCATACAAAATCCAAAGAATGACTGCGATCACCATTGGCCCCGCCGCCCGCTTTCCGGTAAAGCGCTCTGTCACCGGAATTGCCAAAAGCCAGGCAAAGGCGACCGAAACAATCGCAGCAATTGGCATCGCCAGCCAAACGTTGACATGGCCATAGAAACTCAACATGCCTATTGTAAAGCCTCCAAGGCCGACATAAACCTGCAAGCCAAATGACAGCAGCCCTGAATACCCCGCCAATAAATTCCAGGCATGTCCCAGTGTTGCAAAGATAAACACCGTCATTAATAGCACAGTGTAAAACCGCCCCTGCTCACCGGCCAGCCACGGAAAGGCGAGCAGAACAATGAGTAAGATTGCCAGTAAAATCCGTCCGCTCCAGCCAGAGAACACATCTTCATTCATTTGGAAAACAGCCCCTGAGGTTTAAACGCGAGAACAAACAGTATCAACATGTAGCCACCAACCAATTGCGCCGACGGACCAAAATAGGTGCCTGCCAACACTTGCGTTATTCCGAGTAAAATACCGCCGACAAGGCTGCCAACGATGGAGCCGAGCCCACCGATAATGACCGTACCAAATGCAATCAGCAAAAATTGCGGCCCGTCGAAAGGTTGAAAAGTTCTGATCATACCGATCATCACGCCGGCAGCGCCTGCAATCGCCATCGAAATACCGAGAGCCAACCCATAAACATGGGCCGTGTTAATGCCCATCAACGGTGATACTTCCGCATCATCGGAGGCCGCTCTAATCGCGCGCCCCGCATGAGTGCGCGTGAGATAGAGATGAAGCAGAATCAAGATGACAATACCGAGGCCAAAAAAGATAAAACGCAGCAGAGAAATATTGAGATCTTCGCTCAATCGAATAGCAGAAAAGGCGAGCGAGTTTTTAAGCTGGCGCGCATCTGATTCAAAAATACCGAGCAATACATGGGAGATAAAAATACCAAGCCCAAAGGTGACTAAGATCGGCGCCATAAGCCCATAATTCGCACTTAGTCCTTTGCGCTCCATTGCCTGAACCGAAACATGATTAAGTAATACACGTTGTAAAACATAGCCGAGACAAAACATAATTGGGATCACGATGGTGAGCGTAAAGAACGGCGATATTGGTAAAAAATTAAGTAGCACGACCGCCAAATAAGCGCCCACGATAATGAAATCTCCATGCGCCAGATTGACCAACCGCATGACACCAAAGGTCATCGCGAGGCCAATACTGATCATCGCGTAATAGCCACCAATAATGGTACCAGTAAGCAAACCATTCAAAATATCGATGACTGACCAATAAAGTTCTTCGTTAAAGGCTTCCGCAGTCATGCACTGGCCCTCCCAATTTCTGATCCGAAATAGGCAGAAGATACTTGGTCCTCGTTCAAGTCTTTAGGATCGCCCTCTAACACAATCGCGCCTTCCAACATTACCAGCACATGGTTTGAAACTCTGAGAGCTCGCTTCATATCTTGCTCGATAACAATGCAAGTGACGCCGGCTTGATTGATCTGCTGAACCTTTTCATAAATATCATCGACAATCGCGGGGGCCAGACCAAGGGATAATTCGTCAAACAACACAACTTGAGGGTCAGACATCAAAGCCCTGGCAACGGCGACCATTTGCTGCTCACCGCCCGACATTTGGCTGACAATTTGAGTTCGGCGCTCGGCAAAGCGGGGGAACATATCTAACATTTCAACCAACTTATCTTCACTGGCCTCACGGCAGCGCGGCAAATAGGCGCCGGTTAACAGATTCTCTTCAACGGTTAGCCGTGGAAACAAACGGCGCCCTTCCGGCACCATTGTTACACCCGCATCAACAATTTTTTCTGTCGTAAGCTGATCCAATCGGCGGCCCCGCATGTCGATCGAGCCGGTTGTGTGGGCAGTTTTGCCGCGGTTCATCATGCCGACCATTGATTTCAGCAAAGTTGACTTCCCCGCACCATTGGCACCGATTATAGCCAAAACCTCACCTGGCATAACTTGAAACTCTACATCGAACAATGCACGCAACTCGCCATAATAGGCTGAGAGTTCAGAAACTGTTAGCAGCGGGCGTTTACCACCCCGGCCTTCTTCGGCGAAGAAGCCACGTTTATGCTCCGAGATAGACACGTCGAACCTCATCTGTTGCCATAACTTCTTGCGGCGTACCCATCGCAATGACTTTGCCACCCGCCAAAGCCATCAAGCGGTCGGTGGCGGTCATCATTGTTTTCATCACGTGCTCAATCCAAACTACCGTAATACCGGAGAGCTGAATTTCTTTAATCAAGGCGATAAATTCATCAACCTCCATATCGGTTAGACCAGCAGCGACTTCGTCAATTAACAATAAGGAAGGACGCGTCGCTAAAGAGCGTGCTAGTTCATGCCGTTTTCTAAGCAAAAGAGGCAAACGGCCTGCCAAGGTATTTCGAGCAGCCGTCATTCCGGTTAGATCCAGCACTTGCCCAATCCAACCCTCGCACTCAACCTCTTCCAAGCCACCTCCAAACATCGCCGCTACTTTAAGATTGTCATAAACAGTCATATGCGAAAAAGGCTTTGGCACCTGATAAATACG
>CAJWIB010000010.1 GCA_913041095.1 uncultured Rhodospirillaceae bacterium
GCCAAAGCTGCGGCGGCCCAGACATATTCGCCTTCAACACCCGCTTCAATATTAACGCTGGTATCGATAAACGGCAGCACATGCTCATCCAGCACTTCTTTAGCTTGGTTGCGACGCGCCCGCTTTTCAGCGCGGAGCTTAATGTTAGCTGCCATCGGTAATTCGACATGACGCTTGATCAACTCTTCCGCCGAGGCTGACCAAGTTACGGTTTGTTCTTCTTCAAGTTGTTTCTGGGAGCGCCCGCCACCCGGCATCATTTCATTGGCGACAATTTCGACAATGTCCTGGGTGATAAAGGTATGACCCTTTTCTTGGGCATAACGATTAACCGCTTTTATTGCCATTTCCTGAACGAAGCTTGGCGCGCGTTTAAGAAATTCTTCCGCTTCATTACTCCAAGAGATGGTTTCTTCGGCAACCACCTCCATCGGCGGCACGTGTTCGGTCCGACCGAGCCATATATGACACGGCGACATCCGTAAAAGATTTTCAGCATTGCCACCGATATCGAGGTTACTATCAGCATGAACGCCGGTCATGCCGACCATCAATAGGCTGGCTTTTACTTCTTCGAGATAATCGCAAATGACTTTGAAGGCTTTGCCTTCGAGCAATTTACTGACAACTTCGACATCTTCATCATCGGCAATCTTATTGGCAATCTCGAGGTTGGATTGATAGATTTTGGCGATGCCGTCATCGATCAACTCTTCATGTAAGGCTTCCTGTTCACGAAAACGGAAGACCTTGCCGGCTTCATCGCTGAGTACGCTGGCAATCTTGTTAAATGCAACATAGTGGTAATAGGGGTCATAGGACGAGACGACATGCACCTCGGCATCAATGCGCCGCACAATTTCAAAAGCACGTTTAAGTACACCGTAAGATTTCGCTGAACCGTCTATCGCCACCACAATGGGGCCATCGCCGATCTCTTTTTGAGTATCACGGATCACCAAGCAATCAATGGGACTGCGGCGGACAACGCGCTCACAAACTGTGCCAATCAAACTGCCGGGTACGGCACCAAGTCCGAGCGAGCCCAAAGCCAGCACATCATGCTCGCCGGTTTCAGCCGCTTCGATAATTTTGGTGTAGTTTTTCCCCTCCGGGCTCAAACGCTGAAATTTAAGGCCTCTTTTGTCGCATTCGGCTTTGGCAACATCGTGATAGCTGTCGGTGACGATTGAGAGGCCATCGGTGATCAGATCTTCATGCACATCACGTTGATACTGCATCTCTTCTTCATCGAGATAACGGTCCGGCAAACCGCCTTCCATTTGACGAAACCGCGCGTCATGCAGCCGTGCGGCATAAGCATGAATACCAGTAATTTGGCCGTCCGCTGCCGGGACCAGCTTTAATACTTGAGCGAGTGCGTGATCGGCATATTCCGAAGCGTCCAGCGCCACTAAAAACCGTGAGAAGGTCTCTTGATTTTCCGCCGTGGATACAGAGTTGGCATCAGCCTTTTTGGCTGCCTGGGTAACATTCATTTAATTAACTCCTACCTTAGAAGTCAAAATTAGCGAGATTCTAAAGTGCCTTCCTTGATGTGGATCAAAACCTGCAAATTAGAGCTATTCTGATCTTCGCCGAACCTGGCCGATCACCAGAAAGAACAATCCTGCGGCAATTAGAAAAATGTAGAAATCCTCTATTGCATTGCCAGCACGCCACGACAGCATGGCATCGAGCACGCCAATAAAGATCAGCGCCACGCCGAACATGCGCGGTATAACACCGCACTGCGGTTTCAAATCTTTTGGTAATTCAGAAGCAGATTGCATCAGCTAACCCTCCCGTTTGGTAGCCGCATTACGTGCCCACCAGCCCAACAGGCCGAACAGCAGCAACGCCATAATCACACCGGAAATAATCGGCTTGGCGCTGGTTGGCGGCTTTAACAACAACCAATACCAGGTCGTCAGCGTATAGCTGCGCGCTTTTTCCGAGTTACTGCCATCCCACGCAGCAAACGCAATCGGCGTGAATCGGCCTTCTTCGAATTGGATATCGCTGTCGGTTTCTTCAGTCTTCAACGGACGTTTTACCACCACACGCCAGGTACCATTTTTGTAAGCGCCTTTAGCAGTCAAGCCAACGGCTTTGCCGTCACGGGCTTCAAGTTTTTCGAGCCCCTGACCGTTCGAAAGCTCAACTTTGGCCGCAGACTTGGTGGTGCCGGCGCTCCATTTCCAAATATTGACCGGCTTGGCGCCATCACCGGCAACAAAATAAGGTTTCTCTAATCCCTCAGCCGGTTGGATCGGTAACTGAACGGCGACCGCATCTTCACTCATTTCAGGATCGGCGATTTTGGTAGCAGCTTCGTCGCCGGGAATGCTTTTAGTGCGGTCATCCCATTCCAGCAAAAAGGCGACTTCCTTGTCGTTGTAGAGCGCCTGCGCTGTAATGGTGTCATTGGCGGCTTTGAAAAAGCGCGGCTTAACGACAATTTGCGGCACCATGGCAAAGGTCGTTAGCTTCGCCACATCCCAAACCTTATCATCCGCCGAAGCCGGCAAATCGCCGTCAATTTTCTCAGCGATGACAACCGTGTTTTCAGCGCGGACAGTGCGTTTTGTTTTGGCCAAGGATTGAACATAGTTGGCAACATGCCAGCGTTCTTCGATAGAAAGTTTTTTCTTGCTTTTCTCATCAGCAAAACTCGGCATTTGCGTACCCTGGATACCCACGGTCACGCGGGTGAAGATATCCTTTGGATCATTACTGGCTCTGAAGGTCCAGGGTTTGGTCAAATTACGCGGCCAAGTGCGGGCACCGGCGTCATCTTTTAGCCGCTTGACCGCATCTCCTTTACCATCCTGGCCGTGACATTCCGAACACCGGTCAGCGTCATGGAACAGCTTTTTGCCTTTGGCGATACTTTCCGGCGAGGTCGCCACTTGCGTACCGTAATCCAATTGATCTTCCGGCTTTTCATCTTCGAGCTCGGCAAAGGTTTTAAGATAAAGCACAAGGTCCCAAATTTCCTGTTCCTTGAGGATATCGGTCCAGCCTGGCATGGCAGTGCCCGGCATACCGTCCCTAATCATCCGGTAGAGGTCATCATCGTTTGGCACGGGATCATCGGCACCGGTGGTTTTAATCTTATAGAGCGCTTCCGAAAAATCACGCGGCGGCGGGTTGAGCCGCTCGGCACCGGGGCCAGCACCATCACCTTCTTCGCCGTGACACATCAGGCAGCGTTTTTCATAAACTTTTTTGCCGTTATCGGCATTGCCCGGTGCGGCAATAGCGGGCAAGCCGAGAAAAATTGTCAGAAGTGTAAATGCGGAAATTATCAATTTCATGCGCTCAGCCCTCTACTCGTGTCCGAAACTACGGGGCTGATACCCGGTATAATCATAAAGGAATAAAATAACCTGCCAGATTTCCTCTTCACTGAGGAAGTCCTGCCAGATCGGCATAGAAGAAATCCAGGGTGCTGCTTCTTTCGGTGGGCCCGGCCCGCCGGTGGCAATACGCCAAAACAAATAGGATTCTTGGAGTTGCGCAATGGTACCAACATCCTGGAAGTTTGCCGGTGTCGGATTGAGCCCGGCAGCATAAGGCCCTTTACCATCAAGCTTATCGCCATGGCAGAAGTGACAGTTCTGGATATAGACCTTGGCGCCTGCGGTCACGTGTTCTTTAAACTTTTTGAGGTCCATTTTTTCTAGTTTACGCAGCGGATTTTCCAGCTTGATAATATTGTAGCGTTTACCGAACGCTTTCATTGAAGTTGGTGGTGCCGGGTGAATGGTGCGCAGTTCCACTGGCGCTTCAAAACTCAGTCTGGTTTTCTCGAACGTGTACCAACCGGCCAGCAATGGCAGGATGACAAAAACCACATTGCGGATCATTTTTTTATTAGGGTCTTCGACCAGCGCTTTGACCGGCGCGACCAGTTCTCTTGTACCTTCCTCGGTCGCCGTGAACACCATGAAGACGCCGGCGACAACAAAGAACATATACATGGTTAGCAGGCTCGACGGAATAACGTGGTCGAGAATAACGTCAAAAACCAGGATAAAGCCATAATAGACGATGGCGAGAACGATAACGGCTTGCAGGAGCTTAGGTATTTTCATATCAACTCCTCGCTATTTCAATTTCGCCAAATAATCGACCAGCATTTCAAGCTCGCTGGCGTAAAGCTGCGTGCCGTAATCTTTCGGCATCAAATCTTTTTCAAACCCTTTGGAAAGCTCGGCATTTGGATCAAGTATCGATTTTCTGATATGAGCGGCAGATCGAGTAGCACCGATTTTGGTCAGATTAGGCCCCTGCTCGCCTTCATCTTCGCCGACCTTGTGACAAGCACCACAGCCGACCTCGGACAAAATATCCTCTACGGTCTCATACGGTTTACGCTGTTCTTCTTCCTCTTCTTCAGCGCTGTCACCAGCGTCTTTGGGAATTTTAACGGTTACTTCAACGCCACTCAAATCCTGGAGATAGGCCGTAACCGCTGCAAGCTCGACCTCGTTGAGGCCAATGCTACCGGTTGACACATCCGGCATTGGACTAACGGCATCATTGGTGCCTTTTTTACCAAACCCGGCAACAACAAAGGCGGATGGCTTAATCATCGATTCGACGAGATAGCTTTCAATATCCGTCGCCTCGCCCTTGTAACGCGAATTCTTGAGACGCGCGGCGGAGACAGCCGCTGCTTTTTCAAGCAATGGGGCGCGGCCGCCAAGCGCATTGTGGCAGAGCGTACACGTGCCCTTGCCCTTATAAATTTTTTCACCGAGCACCAGGAACTGATCCATGGTTAAAGAACTAAGATCGACTTTTTCCTCGGTCGGCGGTGGCGCCGGTTCAATCCGGGGAACGCCGAAATTGGCAAAGCCGGCAAACAGAAAAATGATTAGCAGGCTGAAAACAGCGACTTTGAGGAAGTTCTTCATCCCTTGCCTCCAGTCGAGGCTATCCCATCGACCGCTTCGGGCACCCAATAATTCTGCGGCTCAGTTTTGTTGGCGCTGATTTGGCTCAGCCAGAAGACAAAGATCACCATCGAGAGAAAAATTATTGCACCGATGGAAACCACATTGGCGGCAAAGCCCATGGTTGGCGTGAAGGCATCGGCTGAATTATCCCGCATGATATCGACAACATGCCAGTGCTGGCGAATACCCGAGCGGATATAGCCCATCAGCCCCATCAACCAGGTGAAAGAAACCGCCAGCAGGAACAGCGCATATTGCGAACGTTCCGGCACCCGGCCCCATTTGAGCGGCGCGACTTCTTTGGCATTTTTATACATAAAGCTGTCGATCAAAATACTGATGACAATGATGACTAGGGTCGTGCAAACCTGCGGGATCGAAGCTGCGATCTTGTAAACCGTATTGGTGAAATAGCCGTAATAAACGCCGAGGATAAAAATATTAATGACGCCGGTGACGAACAGCGCGACCTGCGCCGCGTTACCCGCATTTACCCAGCTCACGGTCGCCACTTTGTTGGCGCGGCGATAAAACAGGAAGCTGACAAAGGTCGCCAGGATCATCAAATTCACGGCCGTGTTCTTGGCCGGCATAATTCCAAACGGTCCGATATATTTATGATACGGCCCGCCAAGCGCTTTCAATTCTTCATTGGTCAACACTAGGGTATGCGGGGTGAACCAGACCAGAAATGCAGCGACAATAACGATGGCGATATATTTAATATATTTGTAGTAGCGCACAGCACCGTCGCTCCGGCCCATGCAGCACCAGAGATAATAATTAGCCGACAGAAACAGGGCGCCGATCAACACGGCTTGGATAATAAACAGCCAGGCGAAAATGCCGCCCATGAGGGTGATACCCATCTGCTGGCTGAAGGCATAAATCTCGGTTGTCAGGTAATATCCGGCAAACGGCAAAGGCAACAACGCTGAGATGGCAATAAAATTGGCGGTATAGCCCATCCAATCGTAATGCGCCCGGTCTTCCGCCCGGCTCGAACTTAAGAATTTAAAGGCGGCATAAGCGCCAACAATAGAACCACCAAAAGCCACATTGGCGACCACCCGGTGCAGGTTGATCGGGTTCCAGAGATGATTCTGAATGGCCGGCCAGATATCACCGGCAAAGACGCCCGCTGCATTGACACCTTCCGGGCTCATCATGAAGGTCAGCCAGGAATTCGCTAGGAACATCAGCATGGTGCCAACCGCATTGAGCAACAGACCGATCGTCAGATGGACCCATTTGCGGTCACCGCCCTGAAGCCAATGCCAGCCATAATAATAAAGATAGAGGCAAGCACTCTCGGCAAAGAATAGCACCGCATACCAGAACATGCTGTCTTTAAAGATGGTCGCGAGGTAGCTCCAGAGATCGGGATAGAACAGGACCAAAGAGAACAACAGCAAGCCGCCCAAAATGGCGGTTAAGGAATAAGCGGTGATGCTGACCTTGATAAACTCGTAAGCCATGTTGTCGTAGCGCCGGTCCCGCGTCCGCATGCCGATGGCCTCGATGATGAAAACAAATATCGGCACGGCGAGCACAAAGGCGGCAAACCAAAGATGCAATTGCGCCACCAGCCAAATGACGATGCGGCTGTTAACACCTTTGACGGTCGGATAGCTGGCAAGTGTGGTTTTGGGCGCCGGACCATAAAGCGAGGTTGCTTTCTCAGCGTCGCCACCTTCTGCTGCCGGCTCCGCTGCTTGTTCGGCGGCTTGAGCGGCAATGTTAAAAAACTCACCGCTGAAATTTCCACTGATAATGATTGGGGTTAGAAAAAATATGAGAGCCAGAAATGCAACGTCGACTACTTTTAATCCCCACCTGTTTTCATTTTTAAGCTTCATTCTGGTACTTGCCTTCAAATCCTTACTGGTGGAAAAACAGGGATATTCCCTGCAAATTCATGAGCCCCCAATCGAGCACAAAAAAACCGACGCCGCTGATAGCGAGCGAGATAATGAAAGGCATCAGATAATTTTTCACCTTGGCGTCTCCCTATCTAACCGGTCTAAAACAGCATTGCCCAAAAAACCACACAGATGGCGATCAGCACGGCGGTGAACAGTGCCGGTCCGAACCAGGTGGATTCATTATTCTGTGGAGCTTCTGAATTCATGTTTTCAAACCGTCTCTATTACCAAGATTGATCAACGTAGTTTTGAAGGATAAAATGAGGCCGAAAAACAAAGAGAATTAAGCATGTTTAATTTCAAAAACTTCCGGCCCATTGACTGGGTTATTTTTTTCGGGGCCGCCGTCAATTTTGTTGTAATCGTACTCATTTTAATCTTTTTCGTTTTCTAGCCTGCCTTCCCTTTACATTTGCATAGACCACGCAAATGCTTTATCAGACCGTTAACGTCGACATCTAAGATCGTTTTGCTCCATGGCGGCATCAACGGTGATTTGCTTTGCGACGGCCCGCCATCCATGATGATGCCACGAATATAATTGTCTGAAAGCTTGCTCATTTCTTTGGCATTGGTGAAATCTCGCGGCGTAACCGGGAAATCCTTGGTCACATTAGGACCTTTGCCTTTGCCTTCAAGGCCATGACATTGGGCACAATAGAATTTGAAGGTTTCCTCAGCGCCAGCAGCTGTTGCGGTTTGGCCGTTGATCAACCAGGCCAGCCCAAATACGGCGGCCAATAGAGATATTTTGATCAGTTTTTTCATTGCTCTATTCCATCCTTATTTGAGGTTGCTGACATGTTTGGCGACTTTTTTGAGATCCTTATCCTTCAAAATTCCAGCGAAGGTCGGCATCGCTTTGAACGGTTTGAAGTGCGTGGGGTTTTTTAAATAGGCATAAATCCAGTCAGGGTTGAGCCGCTTGCCGACACCAACCAAAGTCGGGCCACTGAAGCCACCGGTAACTTTGCCTTTTTTACTGGCTGATTGATGACAGCCGGTACAGGGCATTTTCTTAGTGAAGATTTTTTTGCCTTTGAGGCTTTTCTTCGGCTTAATAACACCGGCTTTAACTTCGCTGGTGGTTTTTCTCATCAAAAAGTCGGCGACATTAGCGGCATCACCAGCGGATAATTTGGGATGATCACCTGCATTCTTTTTGGTCAAAGAATTATAGGCTAAATGACGGATTGGTTTTGGGTCCTGGAGCCAGCCTTTGAGCCAAGCAGCTTGAAACTTAGAACCCGCATACCAAAGTTCTGGGCCTTTTTTGGCCAATTGGTCGGCAATATTTCTTTCCTTGGCCGGACCATCCGTATAGTGGCAGCCGGTACATTTTTTAGCCGCGAAGGCAGCTTTACCTGCACCTGCATCAGCATGTACTGTGCCGACAACAAAGCCCAACAGGCCGATTGCCGCAAATGTGGTTAATATAAATCTCATTTTCCTACTCCTTTTTTGCTGGCTTAGTTGCTCGATTATGCAGTTTTTGCCAGCGCTTTTTTCATCAGCCAAATACCTAATCCACCCGTGATCAGGAAGGCCAACATTGCATAGACATAAATGACCATGGGCGTTGGTGCTTCGAGGAAGACGAAGTGCCAAGTTGACAAGCTCATTATCAGGCCATGCTCACCGTTCGAACCGTCCCAGGCATTAAGCGACATGGGAATGAACTTACCGGTGCTAAATTGAATATCGTTGCTGTCTTCAGTGACCAGCCGGCGTTTCATAACAACGCGCCAACGGCCGTCTTTCCATTCTGACGTCGCCGTCACCTGTTGCTGGTCTTTGGCTTGCGCCCTGGCCGGCTGCTGGTAACCGCGCGCAGTTGCCTCTTCCGCGCCCGACTTGGCTTTTTCCGCCAGATCAGCTTTCCATACCCAGAGGTTAACCGGGTTAGAAGAATTGCCTCGCAGGAAATGCGGTTTCTTAGTGCCGGGCTTAAACTTGGCTGGGAATTGCAACGCCACAGAATCACGGTAGGTTTCAAGCGCGCGGGGGATCATGTCATTGGCGGCGACATAAGAATTAAAGGCGCCGACTTTGTTGATGTCTTTAGCTTTAAAGACCTTATCCATTTTGTGGATGGCATCTTTAAATGGATCATCCCATTCCATCAGGAAAGCGATTTCCTTATTATTGAAGGCAGCTTTGACGGTCACCAATTCAATACTAGGATTTTGCCAGCGCGGAGCGGCGACAACTTGGCCGGCCAAACGCATATCCATCGCCTCGGCCGTCTGCCAGGCAGTGTCGTCCGGTTTCAACGGCACTTCACCCTCGACTTTTTTGGCTTTGAGCACCTGATGGCTGGTCAGCTGGTGCTGTAAGGATTTAATAAAATTAGCCAACGCCCAGCGGTCTTCATTGGAGAGTGCCTTAGCAAAGGATGGCATCGGTGTGCCGTTGATGCCAGTCGAAAAGCGCATATAGATGTCTTCAACGTTACTGCCACCTTTGATTTTCCACGGCAGGGTGACGTTGCGAATACGGATCGGAAAACCCCAATCATCTTTGCGGTCGAAAGCTTTCTGGCCATTGCCCCGGCCTTGCTTACCATGACATTCCCAGCATTTGGCTTTTAGGAAAATTTCTTTACCCTTGGCAATCAGCTCATCATTATAAGGCGGCAGGTTTGATGGCAGACTGACCAGCTTATTGGTTTTAATAGGATCAAGCTCTTCATCACCGAATTCCTGAGCGAAAGTCTTGATGTAGGCGATGACTTGCCAGCGTTTCTCTTCACTCAGGCCATTTTTAATAATTTCGCTATCGAAAGCCTGCATGCCGGTGCCCTGAAGGCCACGGCTAACCGTGCGGAACAGATCGGCATCGGTCGGCAGCTCACCCGATTGGGTTTTACGAAACTTAAATGTACCGAGGGTGAAATCACGCGGCCGGGGATCCATGTAATCGGCGGCCGGGCCATTACCATCGCCCAACAGCCCATGGCACATCGAGCAGCGGCGGATATAGATCTCGCGTCCTTTTTCAACGAATTCTTCAGTCGCTTCCGGCATCGGTTTTGCCGCCACATCGGCTGCAAGAACCGGCGAGTTAAAAAGTGCCGAAAGCGCGATAACGGCAGCAAAAGTAAATTTCATAATGGTCGCTTTATTTCTCAAGCTGCCCCGCATTATTCAGACTCCGGAATTCGTGGCGTCTTTTCGGCGAGGTCGTATTCCGCCAAAATTATTTTCCACCGTTCTTCATCGGTGAGGTTCTTTTTCCATTCCGGCATGGCTGAATCCCAAGGCGTCGCCTCGGTCGGCAGGCCTGGTCCACCGTTCATCACCCGCCAGAAGGTGTAACCTTCGACAATCGTTTCGATGGTACCGTTATCGGTAAAGTTGATCGGGCGCAGCTTGAAACCATCCGCCATTGGACCGTCACCGGCCACACTATCACCGTGACACGGGCGGCAGTTCATGGCGTAAAGTGCCCGACCTTCAAAGAGATCGATTTGATGCAGCGCCTGCTTGGCCGTCGCCTCGGTAATTTTTTCGGCTTTTAATTCAGCCAGTAGCTTTTTGACCGGTTCACCAGGTAGGAATTGCAAGGTATGGTCGGGATCGGCTTCTTCTTTCCAGGTATCGATGTCTTTTTGCACTTGCGGAATAAATTTGATTTCATCCTCTTTCACCTGCTCAATGAAGGTGGCAACCCGTTCCTTACTCGGTTCATTAAAGGGATTTTTTATGGCCTCGAACTTCTTTGGGAAATTCGATGACGGATGCTGAATACGCAGGCTCGACGGTAACTGCACCTTCGGTACGGTAATGTCGTAAATCTGCCAGCCGACAATCAGCGGCACCACAACCAATACCACCAAACGAAAAGCTTTGGTATATTCACCCCGCAGCATTTTCCGGATCGGGCCCCAGAACTCTTCAAGGAACTCATCGGAAAAAGTGACCAGGGCAAACAGCGCAACACAGGTCAGGGTCATATAGATAAAAACCAGGGTGCCCGGCACGGTGAGCGGAAACGGCAATGAGGTAATATTTCGGGATACTGCCGGGATTATCCATTTGACGATCCCGTAGATCACCAGAATTGTCGCGACGACAGACCAAAAACGATTTATTTTAAATTTACTCATTCTTTGTTCATCCGCCTTATTTTTTCTTGCCTTTTTGCATCAACATGAATGAAAGGACATCCTGATAGTCCTTCACGGTCATTTCTTCAGACAGATCATCCGGCATAACGCTTAACAGTTTGTCTTGGGTAATTTCCTTGATGTCGGATTTCTTAATCGAAACTTCGTCGCCATCCTTAGTGACCAGTTCAATTGTACCGTCTTCTTCACCGGCTTTTAGGCCAACAACTTTGCGCCCGTTTTTTTTAACAACGACATAAGTCTCAAAACCTTTGGTGATGTTCTTGGCCGGTTGGAGGATCGCTTCCGAGATAAATTTAAGGCCTTTGGTGCCAATCGTTGAAAGATCGGGACCAACGTCACCGCGCTCACCCTCAAGCGAATGACAATCGCCGCAGGTTTCTTCATAGACTACTTTGCCATGCGAGGGATCACCACCACCGGCGGCCGACGCAACGGCAATTTTGCCGTAAAAGCCTTGGGTTATTTCGCCTGGCTTATTGATTGCCGCGGCATCGAACTCACCGCCTTGCGATTGCAGATAGGCCACAGTTGCTTTGATTTCATCCAGGCTTAGCGAAATTGGCGGTGCATAAACTACGGCCATTTCATTTTTGTAGCCTTTAACGACGTAGGCGCCGGGTTCGGCCAGGCTCTCGACCAGATAATCAAGAGCGGTAAATTTCTTGCCGGTTTTTTTCTCGCGTTCCTTGGCACGCTCAACGGCGCGCTCCCCCATCGGCAGCGGGAATTTCTCTCCGAACTGGCCATGATTGGGTCCACGCACCGCGCTGCCCCGGTCACCAACTGAATGACAGGTAAAGCAGCGGCCTTTGCCCCAGTATATCGCTTCACCACCTTCCGGTGTGACTTCAACGGCACCAGTCCTCGCCGCTTTCTTTTCACCACCCGTTAGCTCGGTGACCGAATAACCGACCCAGTTAAAGACGCCGAAAACCAGCAATAAGAAGATAAAAACTTTTCCAACAGCTTTTGCCATAGAGTTATTCCTTACTCGCCCGGCTGTTTTCTGGCGGTAGTAGATTGCTGGTTTTCATGTTCGTCATCATGATCATCGCTATGTTCCTGGGCAGCCATGCCACCAATCCAGAACATGAAGGCGATGCCGACCATAAAAACCAGGAAACTCGTACCGACCATTTGGGTCATGGTGAAATTGCTCGGCGTAAACGACCACTCGGAGGTATCGCGCATGACACCAAAGATGTGCCAATCGCCTCTGAGACCGGAGCGGATAAAGCCCATCAGGCCCATATTCAGCGTGATCACGAAGGTTAGCAACAGCAGCGCATATTGACTGCGGATGGTCATCTTACCCCATTTCATCGGGCCGATTTCCTTGGCTGATCTGAATAAATAGAGATCAATCGCAGTGACCAGGATCAGGCAGGCGATGAGTTGCAGGAATTGCGCCACGGCGACGTTGCGTAAAAACGGCGATGCCTGCTCCATGACCACAAAGCCATAGACCCCTAAGAAGATTGTCACATTGAACGCGGTCACCGCCATGTAGAGACCTTGCGCCAGCTTGCCACGGTCACGCAGCGCCAGCAAAACGGTTATCACCGCAACAACGCAGTTAAAGACCAGCAGATAACCAACGGTGCGGAAAAACTCAGCCCGATCAGCCGGCAGATCAAGATGCGCCGGATCCATGGTGATCAAGGTCACCGCATATTGACCGACAATGAACACTGCCAGAGCGCCAGCGAGAGAAATAACAACTGCCGGGGCCCGGCCTTGCTGGGAGATCGGCACAATATCACTTTTATTGCCACGCCGGTAGAGCAAGAAGCTGAAGAAAGTTGCGAGAATGATCAGATTGATCACCGCGTTCTTGGCCGGCATCAGGCCTAAGAATTTAAGCGTCGGATGATATTGTGAGCCACCCATTTCGCTGACTTCCTGACCAGTTAGCGGCAGATTGTGCGGTGTCAGCCAGACGGCAAAGGAAACGCAGAGCGCAAACAATATATATTTGATGTATTTGTAATAGCGATCCGAGCCTGGTATCCGGGTCATGCCACTCCAGAGATAGTAGTTGGTAATCAAGAATATTGAACCGACCAGCAACGCCTGGATGATAAAGGTCCAGGAAAAGTCGCCGCCCATCATGTTGTTACCCATGACGGCGCTATTGGAGTAAACCTCGCGGCCGAGATAGTAGCCAGCAAAGGGCAGCGGGATCAGGGCGGCAACGGCAACCAGATTGGCAATATAACCCATCCAATCGTAATGCGCTTTTTCGGCTTGGTTTTTGGAGCCAATAAATTTCACGGCCGCATAGGAGCCTGCGACCAGGCCACCAAAGGCAAGGTTACCGAGCATGCGGTGGACCGCAATCGGTGTTGCCAAGATATTTTCGAAGGCGACCCAGACATGATCGGTTAAGGCGCCGGCCTCATTAACGCCAGCCGGGCTCATCATGAAACCGGCCATCGAATTAGCCGCCTGCATGATCGCCGTACCAACAACGTTCAACGTAATGCCGATGAAGATATGCGTGCTCTTGAGGTCCTTCATCAGATAGAAGCCAATGGACATCGGCAGCAGGTAGAGGAGCGCCATAAACACGCGTGTATCGCCACGCATTTTCCAGCCAATAATGTCGAAGAAGAACAGGACAGTTACGACAAAAAGCGCAACGCCGATTGTTTTGAAGATTATCTGCAGGCGAGCGCTGTAAGGCGTCCGGTTCTGCATCGCATTCCAGCCATAATAGTAAATGTAGAGGGCAAAGGTTTCAGCAAAGAACAGCAGCGCATAGACAAACATGACGTCTTTGAATGTGCTGGCCATATAGCCCATGAAAGTCGGGTAAAGTGAGAACAGCGCAAAAGCCAACATACCGCCAAAGGCTGCTGTGGTGGCATAAGCGACACTTAGTAGAGAAGTAAATTCATAGGCCAGTTTGTCATAGCGCTGGTCATTGCTGCGCCAGCCGACAATTTCGATAATGACCGCAAATAATGGTACACCCAGCACGAAGGCACCGAAAAACAGATGCATTTGCGCCAGGAACCAAACGACTTTACGGGAATCCAATCCCAGAACTTGGCGGTAGACGTTGGCTTCCTGCGCCAGCGCTGGAAAAGCGAAAAAAATTATTGCAATGAGCGCGCCGGCTATTACCGCCTGACGCCGCCTTGTTTTGGCCAAGAAAACGGGTTCACGAGATGAATACAATTACCTACTCCGCTTTACGAACTGAATTAGCTGAAAAAAATTACTTGGCCTTAAAGGAGAAATTCGCTGCTGCTTTGCCGCCTCCCTTGACGGTGATTTTGGATTTTATAACACCAAGGCGCGGGTGCCAGGCTTTGACCGTGTATTTACCAGCTGGAACGTTATCCAAAGAATAGGTGCCGTCATCTTTAACCACGACTGCATACGGATTTTTTGGCGCCATCATGAAACCGAACATGAAGTTATGAGCTTCACAGTTGATTGAGATATAAGGCGAGCGGCGGGGTTTCAAATCCTGCTTGATATCGCCTGGATCAGGCTGACCGAAATTGAACACCGTCCGTTTGACGACACGTTTCTTTTCAACGCCAATCATCTCGCGGGTATTAATGTTATGCAGCACGCCTTTGTCACTATTGCGGATAATCACCGGGCCCGGTTGAATAACTTGCGCCCAAGGTCGGAACCGGCAGCCTTTTTGATTGATCAGATAGTTACCGCCTTTGGGCTTATCCCATTTCTTGCCGGCTTTGATTTTATGGATGAAAACGAAAGTGCCGCGAAGTGCACCGTCTTTAACGTCGATCCAAACAACTTCCCGTTCACCTTTACCACAGACATCCGGGTTTTTGGTGATCAAAATTTTCTCAACGCCTTCGGCCGGAACGGCGCCATTAAAAGTGACTTTACCGGAAATGCTGCCACCGTTTGATACAGCGCCTGCTTTATATTTGGCTTTTGCCGCCTGGGAATCAGTTGAAATACCAGTTGTTAAATTCAAGCCAACCGCTGTCACAACTGCAATTTTCATTAAGAGTTTCATGTCTTCCTACCTCTTTTAAGACTTATTCAAATTCTATTGTGCTAAATTAGACGGTTTCGATTGAAACGGTCCTTGATCTAGATCAGATTTGATTGAAGAAATTAATTCTTTTCGACGTATATTCTATTGCCTAATATTCTTTGAATTTATCGAGCCGAGAACTTCAATGGCGACCTGCCATTCGCGGCGTCGATTTTCATCTTCAATTACGGCAATGAGTGGTGGGTTTGCCTTCACTGCACCAATTTGGCGTAGCAATTGACCAGCTTCCAGCCGGTGATAACCTTCATTGGCAAAAGCGAAGTCAATTATCCGCTCAAGCGCAGCATCACCTTCAAAAGTGACAAGAGATTCGGCAGCGGCAAGCCGGACCGAACGTTCTTCATCGTCAATCAATTGGTTAATTTTCATGATTTCAACACCCATATTGCTGAGCGCTTTGATTGCTTCGGTTCTGATGAAGCTATCACCATCCTCAAGCCGGTGTGCCAGATAACCGGCACATTCTGTTGCTTTTGCCGCGCCCAGGGCACGCACAGCCAGCAACCGGCAATCGCGTTCTGAATTCGCCACCACCCGCATCAAGGCGGCAATAGTATCTTTTGGCAGGGTGCCCCTGCTTTCACCAATCCGCACCAGCGAATCGAGTGCTGCTATACGAATTTGCTCACTGGTATTTTCGATATTTAGCGCCAGCGCGGAAGCCACGTCGTCACTCGGCACTTCACCCAAAACCCGGGCCGCAAATTGCGGCACATCTTTAAAAGCCGGTGTTTCTTCGGCCAGCCGGACACGGCTCTTACGCGGTGTTTGAGCCGACAGTGCCAACATTTCCATATCTGTTTCGGTCAGGTGAATCCGGTTTTTTCTGGTGTCGCCAAGCTCGGCCATGCGGCCTTCCTTTGGCCCATCAGTACCCATAATCGCGGCCCAGGTCGAAGTTGGGAATTCTTCGTTTTCGCTTTCCTCTTTTTCAATAATGTCTTCGGCAGATTCAGCTTCGGAATCAACTTTCTTTTCATAGGGCGCTAATGCATCTTTCTGCTCTTCTTGTTCTTCCGGCAACGGTGTGATTTCTGCATTCAAAGCTGCAATCAAAATAGCACGTGCTTGATCGGCGCTCGCGTTTGACTTGGCAATCTCGCCCAAAGCAGCGATGGCATCAAAGCGGATTTGGCGATCTTTCGACGTTAAGGTCTGGCCAATCGCTTGAACAGCTTCTTCATTGGCGATCATTCTGAGCCCGTGCAAAGCGCCAAGCCGCACTGCTTCCGGTTGATCTTGATCTGCCAGAATCTCCAGCAGCGTGTCGCTGGCAGTTTCACCAAATAAAGTGGTATATGCTTCCAATGCAATAGCGGCTGCCGCTGGATTATCCTCGGCAATTTTAGCCTGAAGTTTACTAGCTAGATCAGCATTAACCTTAATATTTGGCATCGCCATTAGCCGCTTAAAGACGGCTATTTGAACTTCACCGGCGGGATCTTCCAGCCACGAAATCAACTGTTCTACATTGATGTCATCGACATGCAATATGGCGATGGCGCGGAGTTCCGGTTCTTGATCAGCAAGCAATATTTCGCAAATCTGGTCGTTGAAACTATTTGTGTTTAGAGCCCCAGCGATGGCCAGGCGAACATCTTTTGATGGATCTTTCAGCCCATGGAGTACAGCTTTACGCGCTGCGTCATGATCGATTCCAGCCAATACGACAGCGGCACGGCGGCGGTGGCGGGAATCTTTGTCATCCAAATAGCCAACCAAGGCACCAGCGCCGGCGGCACCCATCCGGGCAAAGGCTGAAAAAGCAAACTCGCTCAGGTCTTGCGCATCTTCGTCATTGATAGCTGTAACAATTTCGGGAACGGCATCCTCGACACCGAATTCAGCCAGTGCCTTGATCGCCGCAATTTGCAAATCAACCCAGCTGTCCCAGCCACCTTCATAAAATTCGTCTTCGTCCCAGATAATCTCCGCATCGTGCCAGCTCAACAAGCGTTTAAGCCAGGGGATCACCTCGGCCACCTTCATTTTGGTCAACGCATTGAGGGCGGCCATTTTCACATCACTGCAGGGATCGCCAATGAGGTTTTTAAGCAGCTGTTTCGATGCGCGCTGATCGCCAATTACAGCTAATGCTTCGGCGGCGTCGGTACGCACATCTTCATCTTCATCGAGTAAAGCTTCGAGCAGTACCTCGGTGGCTTGGTCAGATTTAATCTCGCCAAGTGCCCGCGCTGCTCCACAGCGATGAACATCGACGCCGTCACGCAAAAGTGCTGCTAAAACATCGACGACATCGGATAAATAAATTCGTTGAATATCTTCCTCTTGGATCGAACCATGGCCAGCCGGTGAATTAATACTATTCGCCGGCCGTCCAGGCAAAGGCAATATTTCCTCCGCATTTAACAAAGTCATCTTCAGATGATATCCCGTGGTGCAAATGACATCGTCCGGAAAGTTTTCTTATATGGTGAAACGCCGATCTTCTTGACTTTAGCGGTGCCCATTTTGAAATTATAGTTACCACTAATCCAATCAACGATCCGGCCTTCCAAAGCATTTGCCGGTTGTTGCGTATGCAGGAAGTCCATATAGAGCATACCTTTCTTGATGTGGCGCGTGACCATTGCAACACCGGTAACGGCGGCACGGCTCAACTCGATATTGCCGGCTTTCATCTGACCAGCAAAAGAGTAATCAGAGCCTTCAATGCCAAGTATCGTCTCTTTGAGACTCGGCACCCGGTCAGAATAGACCATCACCATATCACCCGATTCTATGCCGCGTTTCTTGGCATCTTCAGGGCTGATTTCGACGTAGTTACCGGGCCACCGCTGAACAATATAGGGCCGCCGGCGATCATCAAAGCCGGACTGCCAACGCTCGTTGGTCCGTCCCGACGAGCACCACATTTCGTCGCCACGAGGTTTCATCCATTCCCAATAATCCGAGTACAGTGACCATGGCGATTTCTGAATATTACACTTACCGGTCTGGCTGTTGAAATGGGTCAACTTCTTGTTGAACACATTGCTGGCCTCAGGACCGGTTGCGCTTAATTTACGCGTGGTATCGTGCAGGCGCTTGGTGCCTACCAGCTTACCTTCTTCAGTTAAGAAGACAGGCCCTTGGATACCATTAGTGCCAAACTCGCGCATTTTCTGATGCAAGGTTTTGCCTTCACGTTTGGCGACCACCTTGATCTGATGGAAGTCTTTGCGACTGCCCCGCGAGAAGCGTGACATTTCCTCGGCAACCTCATTGGAGTTTTTCCAATCAAAGCCTTCAAAGCCCATCCGTTTGGAGAGTTGAGCAATAATCCACCAATCCGGTTTCGCTTCGCCGGGGGCATCGTAGAACTTCTGATACAGCCGCAGGCGACGCTCGCCATTGGCCCGCATGAAGTCTTCTTCGCCCCAAGTTGCAGCTGGGAAGATGACATCGGCAAAACGGTTACCGATTGGATCAACCAGATAAATTTCCTGGTTGATCACCACCATACCACCTGAATCAGCCCGCCTTTTCAGGGTATCGATAATATCCTGTTTGTCGTAAGAACGAACTTGATTCGGATTGGCGAGGGTCAATTCATGGAACCGTTTGGCCAATTGCTGGGAACCACACATTGATTGGATCCATGTCGTACCAATAACATGAGCCAAACGGGTGTGACCCGACATGGTGTAGGTATCCGTATCAAGCGCGCGACGACGACGGCCCGGCACCTTCATTGGCGACTTGTTGCGCGGATATTTACCGCCACGCTGGCCACCACGCTGGTGACCACCCGCCCGGCCAATAATCTGACCCGGACGGCCACCGGCACCAACAATAATACCCAGGGCGGAAATCGCCTGAGTATTACCGGTATTATTGGACCAGTAGAAACCTTTCTCGATCATGATCGAGGTTTTTGGCCGTTTATTGCCTTTCGGTTTTGCCATCCATTCGGCAGCTTGACGGATTTTCTTGGCATCAACACCGGAAACTTTAGCCGCATTGGCGAGTTTAAACTCGTCTTGTTTAAGCAGCCATTTTTTCCAATCTTCATAGCCATTAGTCTGGAACTTGCCCCAGGTCGTCCGCCATTGCCACGGTGTGTTACGCGTGCCCTGGCCAAAGCCCGAGGATGAGCCCCACTTATTGTTGACCCAGTTTTTGATCCACTCCTTATCCTGCCAATCATTCTCAGCAATGATGCGAGCGATGGCATTAACCACGAGCAGATCAGTGCCTGGATTTACGTCGAGCCACAGACCGCCGTTCTTTTCAGCGTAAGCCACACCGGCGGTGCGCCGTGGCGTCATAAAGATCGCTTTTTGGCCATTTTGAATGCCTTGCATAATCCATTGGGTAAACAAGATGGTCTTGGTCTCATACGGATCAGTGCCGCAGATCAACAGGGTCTCAGCGTTCATCCAATCTTCGTAAGCTGGGCCAAAATTATCAAAGCCCGCATCCCGAAAGCCCGGCGTCGAACTTACATCTGATGGCGTATCATGAAAGGTGAAGTTTGCCGTGTTGACATGACGCAGCGCGTATTTGGTGATCGCATAAGTGTTTTCCAAATATTGATAGGAATAGGTTTTAACACCATAGGCGTTGGCTCCATGATTATCGAGCACATGCTTGCCAACCTCGGCAGCGATATCGAGGGCAAAATCCCACGGCACCGGTTGCAAGATGCCAAAAATCCGCACCATCGGTGATTTCAAACGATCACGTGTCGGCGTCTGTGGATTATAAACTTTCTGCGCGATGCAACCGCCACGCAGGCTTGAATCGCCGCCTTTGTTGACGAATTTGGCGTCTTTATCCGGGATTATGACAACATGGTGAGGCTTATCATTATGCAGCACAATATTGTGCTGATTAGGCGCCACCCAGGGACCCAACGGATCGACCGGAAAGTTTTCGCCAAAGGCGTTTTCGCTCGCCTTGGCGCCACCATTGGCATCGCCAGCCACTGGCCAGCGATAGACTTTGAGACCGCAAGCGACAATGCAATAATCGCAAGCTGTGGTAATTACCTCTGCCCCTTTAGGAGGTAGCGGAACATTGGTTTCTGGAATGTAATATGGAGTAGCCATTAGTCGTCTCTCCTAAGCTTGCAGATTATCAATTCGACCATAAATCAGACCGAAAATTGCAACGGCGTAAATATTGTCGCCTTGGATTTCGAGCAGCACCTGCGGCAGGCTTTGATAGGCCTGGCCGGAAATCAGGATACCGTGCCGCGTCAGATCATACGTCGACAAATGCAACGGACAGGCACCGAGGGATTTTGTGTCACCCTTGTAGGAACCCGACATTTCACCACCTTGGTGGGTACAGGTATAATTGAAGGCAACAATGTCCTTATTCGGTCCGATGCCGCCGCCGGCTTCAACACCGAGCTTCACGATCATCGATTCTGAATAAGCGCCACTATCCGGGTAACTAAAGTCGATCGGCTTATCCGTCTTCAACTGGCTCAGTTTAGCCACCAGCTTGCGGGGATAGGTCGTAACCATCGCCGGTACTTTGGCCATGCCGGGACCGGCGCTGACCATAGCGACTGTCGTTACACCAGAGGCAAACAGGAAGTCGCGGCGGGACATCAGACATTTGCCATGACCCTCTTCTTCTTTCATCACGCTACTTTTGCTCTCAGGAACATCAGCGATCTCTGGGGTGATTAGTTCGGTTTTAGTATCTTTATTCATAATATTATCCTCACTCCTAGCCCATTAATCGAGGGGCGCATAAGGTGGAATTTTTGGTGTCGCCATTTTGATCTCAGGACCGCTCAGGGATTCGAGGAAAGCCACGAGGTCTTCCTTTTCTTCATCCGAGAGATTCAGAGGTTTCAAAATCTTAGTCTTGGTGGCAAACTCATTCTTGCCGCCGCCATCGTTGTAGAAATCAACCAGCTCTTCGAAATCGAAAAATGTTCCGTTGTGCATATAGGGCGCCGTATAAGCGATGTAGCGCAACGGAGGCGTCCGGAACTTACCTTTATCTACCGATTCCTTAGTCCGATAATAGAGACCGGCATCGTCCTTGATTGACCGGTACATTTTCTCAGTCGAGCCTTTGCTATATTGCTGATAGCGGAAGGTAATTTGAGCAAGTCCACGAGTTAGCCATTCTTCAGCCCGCGGCACACCGAGATTGTAGTATTTCTCATCGGTGAGCTGTGGTCCATTATGGCATTCAATGCAATTGGCCTTACCTTGGAATAATTTAAGACCACGCACCTGCTGTTCAGACAGCGCTTTTTTATCACCGCGCATATATTTGTCGAACGGCGTGTTGTTGTGGATCAAGGTCCGCTCGAACGCCGCCATTGCCCGCCAGGCATTATTAACCCGCGGCCAGCGGTCGCCGAAG
>CAJWIB010000011.1 GCA_913041095.1 uncultured Rhodospirillaceae bacterium
TTCATTGCTCCAGTATTGGAGCTAGAGTGTAGAACACGGTCGGTCCATCCCATTAGCGGACATTGGACACATGACTTCAAAACCTCTATGCCTGAAATATAGAATTGGCAGTTAGGGACAAAATCGCCACACTTGTGTAAGGAAATTAATTTTGAGACGCTACATCACCATAATATTAATCAATCTAATTATCATTGTAATCGTGTTGATCCCATTAGAAATAGCTTTCGGTGGATGGCTAAAAGCTCCAGGTTTGTGGGATTTTGCAGCATACAGAAATGTCCATTGGCGTATTGGGGTCGACGATAAGTATATACGTAGTGAACGAATTAACTACAAACGGGATTATTATGGATTCCGAGGCAGTTAAAAAAATATCGAAGACATAGATATACTTACTATTGGCGGTAGCACTACCGATGAGCGCTTTGTAAATGAAGGTGAGACCTGGCCAGATACTTTGGGTAAATGTCTAAGTGCCAAGGGTTACGACGCCGATATTGCGAATGCAGGAATTTCAGGTCAAAGCACTGTTGGGCACATCTTAAATTTCTCTAACTGGCTAAACTATATAGAAGGATTACACCCAAAATATATTGTGGCATTTGTTGGAATAAATGAGCGAGGTGTTGGCGGAGCCTGGCAAAGCAAATTGGAAGATGTTCGGACCTTCACCGAAGCCCATGGAAAGCATGACCGGTTGAAAACAATTCGAAAATGGTTGCGGAGAAATAGTGCTGTTTATAATTTATTTAAAACGATTGGAGGAAATTTAAAGGCTTGGCGATTAGGATACGCAATATCACCAGATTTTCGGATTTCTGACGCCATCCTTTCGCCGAAGCGTCTGAATGGGGTTGAGCAAGTTGAATTGAATTACGCACAGAACCGTGGAGAACAATTAGAAATCGACTCGCCTCGTTACAAACGCCGACTCGATAAGGTTCGTGCTAAAATTGATTCAAAGTTGAGAGATTATGAGACACGGATTAATCGTCTGACAAAAGAAATTGTGAATTTTGGAGCAATCCCCATATATGTGACAAACATTCGAGCGGATTATCGCATCAAAGAAAACGTTGTTGCCGGTAAATTGCATGAATATTTCGAATTAGAGCCATATCACGAAGTTACGCGACGACATTGTCGTAACAAAAACTTGGTATGTGTTGATATTTCTAGGGAGATGGAAGTTTCTCCCGGAGACTTTTTTGATATTATGCATACTACCCCATTAGGCTCGGGTAAAATAGGCAAAGCGATATGCAATAAAATTTCAAGTCAGAATAATGTCCATCTTGAAAAATATTGATCTAGACTATGTTATTAATGGGGCTAATTAATTGCGCAATTTGAATCCACTTAAAGCAGAATGTCGGATTAGCCGTTTTCATGATGAAAAAGGTAATTTTGTAGATTCTACCTGTCTAGTGAATGCATTACCTGCCTTCGCCACTGCGTTACTAAAACGATTATTTGGTTATCGGCCAAAAGTACCCATGATCTCATTTCGGGCGAGACGAGTGATTGCCACTATGTTGGGGCCACAGTCAAAGATGATTGAGTTTGGGTCAGGAAACTCTACACCTTGGTTCGCCGCCCATGCTGGAATGATTGTTAGTATCGAAGACGATTCTAATTGGTATGACCATGTTCAAAAACTTCTTACTGAGTTGGACATAAAAAACGTAAAGCACAAATTGCGGACGAAAATAAACTACTCTGATCTCTCCGAAATTGATGATGCTACTCTGGATTTTGCGTTGGTAGATGGCACTGATAGGGAAGGTTGTATTCGTTCAGTAGTGCCAAAGTTGAAACCAGGCGCATTTTTGTACCTAGACAACTCCGATAAAGATATGACGTTTCCCAACGGTGATCTAAGACGCGCCGAAAAGGCATTGCTAGAAGCAATTGAGATTCGCGGAGGAACGGTTCAATATTTTTCTGACTTTTCTCCAACAAATTTTTTTGTCGAACAAGGAATGCTGGCCCAGCTTTGAAATAGCCCCCGAAATATTACTCCCTAGCTCGTCACAGACGTAGTGTCCGTTGTTGGCTAGTAGCAGACTTATAGAACCATCAAGATCAATGTCCGCCTTCGAGTGCTAAACGGATATCCTTTAGCACCCATTTTGATTAATGGTGATTATATCATCCTCAATCGAAGGTTTTCGTACGCCATTCAAGTACGGATTTTTGGAAGCTTGGTCGTTGGGAAATTCGGTCGTACCAGGCCATTAGATTTGGAAAAGAGGTGAAGTCGTAATCACCACTCATAAGCGTGGTTATCGTCGGCGACCATGAGATATCCGCCAAGGTATAAGTGTCACCAACCAGCCATTGATCTGCCGCCAAAATACCCTCCATTTCTGCGAATATGTTATCCATCAGATTTGTTGCAGTTTCGGCGTCAGCGGTAGTAAAACTTTGCCCCGGGAGGTCATGCTTGCCATGGAACTCCAAGTAGGCAGGATCCTTTTGCAGCCGGCGATACAGCGCAACTTCCTTATCAGTCTTTTTCATCATAGCTGCGTTTCTTTTGTAGTACTGGATGGTTTTTATACCGGGCATATGGGCTTCGCCTGATATTTTAAGCCAGTTGTCTATTTCAGACTGTTTTTCGTCGGTGACCTGACGAAAGCTGGTATCCGGAAATGACTCGTCCAGGTAAGCCAGGATATCGTTCGATTCCGTAATCACTATGCCATCGTGCACGAGAGTGGGAACAACTCCTTTCGGATTAATACCGAAATATTCTTCGCTCACGTTTTCCCTTTTTGCCAGATAAACATGATGGCTTTCCCAGGACAGACTTTTTTCTTCCAAAAGAAGTCTCACCCGCGCCGAGCAGTTTGATATGTGGGCGTGATAAAGGTGTAAACCTTTAAAGTCTAATACTGCCAAATTTTGTGGTTCAACAAAAACCATCGACCCTACTCCTCCTGCCTAAGTGAAAGGGTTCGTCCTTGTAACCTAGCATCTCCTTATGGCAATGTTTAGGCAAGAAATAAAGCTGGGAAACTCACCACAATATCGGCAAAACACCGCGAGGAAAACTCAATGCCTAATGCCTATGAAGAACTTGATCAGGTCACGGCAAACTTTGTGCCGCTGTCACCCCTGAGCTTTATAGAACGCTCCGCCAAGGTTTATCCCAACCGGGTTGCCGTTATTCATGGCGAGCGGCGCTACACCTGGGCGGAGACCTATGCACGCTCCCGTCAACTGGCTGATGCCTTGGTCAAACGCGGCGTCGGCAGGGGTGATACGATCGCGATTATGGGTGCCAATACACCGGAAACCTACGAAGCTCATTTCGGCGTGCCGATGACCGGGGCCGTCCTCAACACACTTAATATCAGGCTTGATGCAGCAACCATTGCTTTTATTCTCGATCACGGTGAAGCGATGGCCTTCATCACCGACCGGGAATTCTCGCCCACCGTCAAAGCAGCCCTTGAACAATGTGATGTAGAACCTATCGTCATTGACATCGATGATGTGTTGGCCGAAGGCGGCGAACTCATCGGCGAAATGGATTATGAAGCCTTTATATCCGAAGGTGACCTTGATTACGACTGGCACTTGCCGGATGATGAGTGGCAGGCCATATCGCTTAATTACACATCCGGCACGACGGGTAATCCTAAGGGTGTTGTCTACCATCATCGCGGCGCCTATTTAAATGCGATTGGCAATGTGATGGCTTGGGATATGGATCAGCATCCCGTTTATCTATGGACACTACCGATGTTTCATTGCAATGGCTGGTGTTTCCCTTGGACCATTGCTGCCCACGCCGGGACAAATGTCTGCCTGCGCAATGTCAGCGCCAAAGGCATATTTGATGCCATCGCCGATCATAAAATAGATCACTTCTGTGGCGCGCCAATCGTGCTTGGTATGATCGTTAATGCCTCTAAAGAAGAACAAAAGCCATTTGACTACATCATTCATGTCATGACGGCTGGCGCACCACCGCCAGTCGCCATCCTGCAGTCAATGAGCGATGCTGGATTTGACGTAACCCACGCCTATGGGCTGACGGAAACCTACGGCCCGGCAACCGTTTGTGCCTGGCAAGATGAGTGGGGGAAATTGGCGGCCGCTGGCCAAGCGGCAATGAAATCCCGCCAGGGCGTTAACTATGTCGTACTTGATCAGCTCAATATTATTGACCCCGAAACCATGGAGCCGATGCCAGCCGATGGCGAAACCATGGGCGAAGTGATGTTTCGCGGCAACAACGTGATGAAGGGTTATCTCAAAAACCCGGACACCACTGAAAAGTCCTTGGCCGGCGGCTGGTTCCATTCCGGCGATCTTGGTGTCATGCATCCGGATGGCTATATCCAACTGAAAGACCGCTCTAAGGATATTATTATTTCCGGCGGCGAGAACATTTCCTCCATTGAAGTGGAAAATGCACTATTTCAACATCCCACCGTATTGCTGGCGGCTGTCGTTGCCAAAGAGGATGAAAAATGGGGCGAAACGCCCTGCGCTTTTATTGAACTAAAACCCGATGCCGGTGAGGTGACGGAAGAAGAAATCATTAATTTTGCCCGTGACAATTTGGCGCACTTTAAATGCCCGCGTCATGTTGTCTTCGGTGAACTGCCAAAAACCTCAACTGGTAAAATTCAAAAATTTGTCCTGAGGGAAAGAGCAAATGCCTAGGGCTGGGCGGGGAAATTAGCTGTGGGTGATCTCGATGTTTATGAGAAACAGAATTTCGGCAATTCAAGTGGAATTGGTACGAACCCTGCTATGCTGATCGTCGATTTTGTTAACGGCTTCGCCGATCCCGAACAATTCGGCGGCGGCAATATTCAAGCCGCCATCGATAAGACGGTTGATCTGCTGGCCTTCGCCCGCGCACAAAATATGCCCGTTGCTTCAACCCGGGTGGTCTATGCCGATGACGGCTCTGACCATGGGGTGTTTTGTCTTAAGGCACCAGGCCTGAAAGCGCTGACAGAAGACGCACCAGCGAGCCAAATTGTCGATGCTTTGGCGCCAATCGATGGTGAATATGTCGTCAGCAAAACTCAGCCAAGCGGATTTTTTGGCACTGATTTGGCTGACTGGTACCTGGGCCGAGGCGTCGATACGGTCCTGGTCACCGGCTGTACGACGTCCGGCTGTATTCGCGCCTCGGTCATCGATGCGATGAGCTATAATTTCAAGACCGTGGTGGTGACCGATTGCGTCGGTGACCGCGCCCTCGGCCCCCATGAAGCAAATTTATTTGATATGGGACAGAAATATGCCGACCTGATGACCGCCGACGAGGTCATGGCGGCGATAAATGGTTAATTTTTCTAAAGGTGCCTGTCACCTTTGAAAAAATTAATACTTTTTGAGCAACAACCCACGATCTTCAAGCCGATCATCAATACCCGCTGCCCGCAAGGCCGCCCAGAGCGTTGCTTGATTGCAGGTGATCACCGGCTTGCCAAGCTTGGTGTGCTCTCCATACGAAGTCTCAGGAGAGAACACATTCACCATTATTGAACGGCAGTCTCGGGAAATAGACCCGCTTTCATGATCTGGCCCGGCAGCGGTGCGTCAAAAAAGCCCTCCACCCAATTGGCAATGCCGATATAGGTGTCAATATCAATACCTGTTTCATAGCCCATATTACGCAGCATATAGGCCAAATCCTCGGTGGCGATATTACCGGTCGCATTGGGGGCAAACGTACACCCCCCCAAGCCGCCAACGGACGAATCCAAAAATAACGCCCCCTCACCCACCGCAATTGCCGCATTGGCAAAACCGGTGTTGCGAGTATTGTGAAGATGAAAACCGAGCCCAATATCCATGCCGACAGCGTCACGAACAAGTCCATAAATTTCCGTCACTTGGGTCGGGACACCGGCACCGATGGTATCTGCCATGCCAATTTCGACACAGCCGCCTCCGGTTAATTGTTTGGCGATACGGGCAACTTTAGCAGTTTCTACATTACCCTCAAATGGGCAGCCGAAAGCAGCGCCAATGGTAGCGGATAACTTCAATCCGGCCTGCACCACTTTATCAGCGATTTCAGAAAATTCAGCCAGTGTCTCAGCAATGCCGGTGGCCTGATTGCGCTGATTAAAGGTTTCACTGGCGACCACGACATAGCGCACTTCATCGACGCCCGCGTTAATGGCGCGCTCGGCACCTCTTGCGTTCAAAGCAAGTCCGGCAAAACTAACTCCATTAGGCCGTTTGATTTTGGCCATTACATCTTCCGCATCAGCCATTTGCGGCACTCGTTTCGGATTGACGAAGCTTACTGTTTCGATGCGCGGCACTCCGGTTGCCGATAAGCGGTCGATCAACTCGACACGTTCTGCGACACTCCAAATTCGCTCCTCACTTTGGAGGCCATCACGCGGACCAACTTCACATATCTCAACTTTAGATAATGCCATCTTTGGCAAGCTCCGCTAATTCATCCGCACTAATCCCGAGAACACCATTATAAACCTCCTCATTGTGGCTGCCAGGGGTGGGCGAGCCGAGCCAGCCGATGTCACCTTCAGTTTCGCTGAATATCGGCACGATACCCGGCACCGCGATCTCACCGAAGAAATCATCCTTCTCCCGGCGGATCATATTACGAGCCTTGAAATGGGGATCAGCCGCCACATCGGCGATGGTGTAGATCGGGCCGACAACGACACCGTTTTTATCCAAATGCTCGGTCAAATCCGCCGCCGTCATCGTCGCCGTCCATTCGCCGATCAGACCATCAAGTAAATCGGCATTGGCTCCGCGCGCTTTATGATCAACAAAGCGCGGGTCTTTGATCCATTCCGGTTTTTCCATCGCTTCACAAAGCCGCCTGAACATGGCATCTATATTGGCGGCAATGATGACGTATTTACCGTCACTGGTGGGAAACAGATTAGACGGCGAGACATTGGCGAGCCCGGTACCACTGGGCTCCCTGATCACGCCGAGCTTATCATATTCCGGCAGCGCACTTTCCATCATCGACAGGCAGGATTCGGCGATCGACGTATCAATCACCTGGCCCTTACCGCCACCCATTGCATCCCGCCAATAGAGCGCCATTAGAATACCTTGAGCGGCAAACATTCCTGTCAACGTATCGCCGAGCGACAGGCCAGTACGGGGCGGCGGCTGATTTGGGAAACCATTAATATAACGCATCCCACCAAGGGCTTCGCCAACACTGGCAAAACCTGGACGCTCCGCATAAGGTCCGGTTTGGCCATAACCCGAAATCCTCGAAATAATCAAACTGGGATTAATTTTATGCAGCTCGTCCGGACCGAGCCCCCATTTCTCGAGTGTGCCGGGTTTAAAATTCTCTGATAGAACATCTGCTTCGGTGACAAGTTTTTTGACCAAATCCTGACCCCGCTCATCACGCAGATTAGCGGTTATGGATTTTTTATTTCTCGCCAGTGTCGACCACCAAAGGCATTTGCCTTCCCAGCGGTGATACCCCCATTCGCGCATCGGATCGCCCTTGCCCGGAGTTTCAACCTTGATCACCTCGGCGCCAAAATCCGCTAGTCGCGACGTCGTAAACGGACCTGCCAACAATTGCCCCATCTCAATCACCCGCACGCCAGCAAGGGGGCCATTGAGTTTGGGATCCCGTTCTTCTGTGGTAATGGTCATCAGAAATTCTCCAAAATTAAATTTTATCGTTCAGCAGGATGATGCCTAATTGGCTCAATTGGTAGCAATTATTTAACGTCAGAACTAGATTATTGTGTACAATTATTTAAATTTTTTAAATATATAATTTCAATTTTGTTATTTTTTGGCCACAAATAATAAATATTTTAAAAAATCAAGATTTATATTGTGTACAATTTAATTACAAATATGCTAAATCTAAAAACCTAATATGCTAAATCAGTCTTTGAATTTGAGGGCGACCTGTGTAATCTTTTTTAATGTACCTATTAGAAAATTGTATTGATCAATTGCGGTTACGTCACATTTATCGATAAAGTGTACCTATATAGCGCGATTGAGTAATAGAATTGTCAAAAATAAGAAAAGTTAGAAAACAACCAAACAAAATTTCAAGGAGGAATCACAAATGAACTTTATCAAAGTAGTAGCACTTGCCGGTATTGCTGTACTCGCAGCCGGTCCGATTGCCGCCCAGACGGTCGGTATCGGCACCACCAAAACCGGCGCCACCAGTCAAGTCACAGCAGCTATCGCCAGCGTTGCTTCAAAATTTGGTGGCATGCAAATGCGCCCGGCACCGATGGCCGGCACGCAAAAATATATTCCGGCAGTAAATAATGGCTCGCTTGAGTTCGGCGCTGCCAATATTATGCAGACGGCCTGGGCGGTAAAAGGTCAGGTCTTATCAAAAGGTCACCCAAATCCAAATATCAAAATCGTTTCTACACTGATGGTATTTCGCGTCGGCCCACTGGTCGGCAAAAAAACCAAGTTTCAAGCGGTCACTGATTTAAAAGGCGCGCGTACGCCTACCGGATTTAAAGCATCTCCATTGTTCAATGAATTAATTAATGCCTCCTTGGCAACCAAATCAATGACCGTTGCAGATACGAAATCTGTGCCGATTTCCGCTCTCGTGCCAAGCTGGAAAGCTTTGATGGCCGGCAAAATTGATTTTGCCATCGGCGCTTACGGCTCCGGCTTCATGAAACGGATTGCCCAAAAACTTGGCGGCATTCGTTTTATCTCGCTAGATAATTCAGCCGCCGTTCAGGCGCGGATCGGCAAGCTACTTCCGGGCGCCACGATTAGGACCGTTAAACCAAATCCAAAAATCCCGGGTGTCGAAGTACCAACAAATCTTTTCCACTTTGATTATATGCTGTTTGCCGGCAAACACGTCTCTAACGATGTTGTCTACCGGGTCACCAAAGCAATGTACGAAAATAAAAAAGCTTTGGTTGCTGCGACACCAATGTGGCGGAGCTTTTCACCAAAGAAAATGTCGAAAGACCAAGGACTCGCTTTTCATCCAGGTGCCGCCAAATTCTATAAGGAAAAAGGTACTTGGAATCGGTAGAAAATACTCCTACCGACTCTAGTAATGAAGCGCCTGCGCCACCGTCACCGGTAGCGCGGGCGTTAACACCTTGGCTCGGTATTGCGCTCGGTTTAATCGGCCTGCTTTGGGCCAGCGGTATCGCCGTTGATCTCGGCATCGACATCATTGCCGAACAGGTAATGGTTGCCGTCCTCGGCATCTCCTTCGCCATCATTTTCCTTAATATTCCGGTCCATCCAAAACTTCAGGGGACTTTACCGTGGTATGATGCAGTCGCGGCTGTGCTCGGATTCGCGATTGGTGCCTATATGTTTTATCGCTACCCGGTTCTGCTCGAAAATATTGCTTATATGCCGGTCGAAGGTACGATTGTTGGGGTTATTCTAGTTTTTCTCACAGTCGAAGCATTACGACGTACAGCCGGTTGGGGACTTTTCGCGGTATTAATAAGTTTCTCTGTCTATGGATTTCTTGCCGACCTTGTTCCTGGCCGCTTGCAAGGACTGGCGATGAAACCCGGCACATTTTTTTCCTTTCTTGGCATTGATACAACTGGGATATTAGGTATCCCGCTGACCATTATTACAACTGTCGTGATTATTTTTATTTTTTTAGGCCAGGTCTTGCTGCGCTCAGGGGGCTCTAAATTTTTTACCGATATTGCGGCCGCCATTATGGGCCGCTCCCGGGGCGGCTCAGCTAAAATTGCCGTGGTCGCTTCTGGGCTGTTCGGTTCAATCTCAGGCAGTGCGGTTTCGAACGTTGCTTCAACCGGCGTCATCACCATACCACTCATGCGCCAAGGCGGATATTCGCGCCCGGTTGCCGGCGCCATTGAAGCAGTTGCCTCTACCGGCGGGCAGATCATGCCGCCGATCATGGGCGCTGCCGCGTTTTTAATGGCTGAGCTGCTGGAAATCAGATACCAGGAAGTCGTTATCGCCGCCATTCTGCCAGCGCTGCTTTATTACATCGCGGTCTTTTTGCAGGCCGATCTGGAAGCCGGAAAAACGGGTATAAAACCAGTGCCAGAAGATCAAATTCCACCTTTCCTACAGGTCTTAAAACAAGGTTGGTATTTTATTGTTCCCTTTGCAGTTCTGATCTATGCCCTTTTCTTTTTGAATTCACCGCCGGAAACGGCTGCACTTTTTGGCGCCGGTTCAATTGTCGTTCTTGGTATGCTGTTTAAATACAAAGGCAAGAACCTTACGGTGCCAACCCTAATAATGTGTTTGCGCCGGACTGGCGAGATGTCGGTTGATATCCTGGTCATTGGCGCCACCGCCGGCATGATTATTGGCATTCTGGATGCTACCGGCCTTAGCTTTGGATTGACTTTTCTTTTAGTCCAAATCGGCGAAGGTAATCTCTTCCTGCTGCTGGGTCTCACCGCCATCATCTGCATCATTCTTGGCATGGGTATGCCGACAACGGCGATCTATTTCTTACTTGCAGTTCTCGCGACACCGCCATTGGTAAAACTTGGTGTTGAACCTCTAGCCGCTCATTTGTTTGTGCTTTATTTCGGTCTCATGTCGATGATTACGCCGCCCGTCGCGTTGGCGGCCTTTACCGCAGCTAAACTTGCCGAAACCGGTCCCATGGGTACAGCCGTCGCGGCCTGCCGTTTCGGCTGGCCGGCCTTTATTGTCCCATTTTTGTTCGTCGTCGCGCCTAATCTGATTATGATTGGCGAGCCGATCGATATTGTAATTGTTTTTGTGACCGCTATCGCCGGTATCTGGTTTGCCTCTGCCGGCATGACAGGTTTTTTCACGATGAAACTGTCGATGGTTCAACGGATTGCTTATATCGTCGGCGGCTTGGGATTGCTCCTGCCATCGCAGGCTTTCACCAACGCTTATCTGGTTGAGATTGCCGGCGGCGTAATATGCGGTGGAGTTTTCGCTCTGGAGCGTATGAACAAGCAGATATAGTTAATTTTCGACTGTCGCAAAATAGGCAAAAACCTCAGTAAGATCGCGGCAGACCGAGTACATGCTCGGCGATATAAGATAAAATGAGGTTGGTTGAGATCGGCGCAATCTGGTAGAGCCGGGTTTCACGGAATTTTCGCTCGACATCATACTCTTCAGCAAAACCGAACCCACCATGAGTCTGCAGACACATATCAGCCGCCTGCCACGACGCGTCAGCAGCTAGCATTTTCGCTATATTAGCCTCCGCCCCGCAGGGCTCGCCAGCATCAAATAGTGCAGCTGCTTTTTTAACCATCAGATCAGCTGCTTCCGAGGCAGCGTAGGCTTTAGCAATCGGGAATTGCACTCCCTGATTTTCAGCGATGGCGCGGCCAAAGACATTACGGTCCCGGGCATAGTTCGACGCCTTTTCAATAAACCAGCGCGCATCGCCAATACATTCAGAGGAAATCAATATGCGCTCAGCGTTCATGCCATCGAGAATATATTTAAAGCCCTTACCTTCCTGACCAATCAAAGAACTCGCTGGAATGTGGAGATCATCGAAGAAAACTTCCGTTGTCGCATGATTGATCATGGTTGGAATGGGCCGGATGGTTAGCCCGTTTCCCACCGCCTCGCGAATATCAATCAGAAAAACCGACATACCTTCGTGGCGTTTAGCGTTTTCTTGACGTGAGCTCGTCCTCGCCAATAGCAGCATTAAATCTGAATGCTCAACCCGTGAGGTCCAAACTTTCTGGCCATTGACGACATACTCATCACCATCTTTCGCCGCCGTCGTTTTAATTCGTGTTGCGTCTGTCCCACTTGTCGGCTCGGTCACGCCGAACGCCTGCAATCGCAATTCCCCGGAGGCAATCTTCGGCAGATATTCGCTTTTCTGTGCAACGCTGCCATGGCGTAAGACGGTTCCCATGGTGTACATCTGGGCGTGGCAAGCTGCTGCATTGCAGCCGCTTTTATGTATTTCCTCAAGAATTGCCGTTGCCGCCGAGAGACCAAGTCCACTGCCATCATATTCTTCAGGGATCAGGACGCCAAGAAATCCTCCCTCGGTCATGGTTTTTACAAACTCCGTGGGATAGGCTTTTTCAGCATCAAGTTGGCGCCAATATTCGCCGGGAAATTCTGCGCATAGAGCCTGCACAGATGAGCGAATATCTTCAAAATTTTCAGTCATATATTGGATTCCATATCACCAGAATTAGCTCCAATCTATACACTTACCGGCCTGGCGGCAAATCGAATAAAAGTCATTGAGTTAGACAATTTTTTTATAATACTGTGCACATATCGCCTTTTGGGAGATTTCAGGAGGGATATTAAATGAACCAATAGTTGAACTCACTAAACCACAAGAACCCTGGATTGGTTCACGCGGCCGTATTGGCATGGTTATCCCGTCGACCAACACCGGTGTTGAATATGATTGCCAACGCTTCATTCCCGAAGGCGTGACCTAGCATTTTTCCCGTTTTTGGATCAACCAACCGGAACCGACCAGCAACGACAGGTTTATGGATTTTATCGAAACCATCCGCCCAACCATCCCACTGGCCATGCGCGACATTCTTACCGCCGAAGTCGATTACATTATGATGGGTCTGTTAGCAGAAACTTTCTGGGGTGGTCTTGAAGGCAATGCTGAGTTCGTGGCGTATTTGCGCGAAGTCATGCGCCCGGATATGGGCCTCACCACAGGAGTCAATGCGGAGCAGGCGGCGCTGTCAAAATTCGAGGTTAAGAATATTTCGGTGGTGTCACCTTATCAACCGATCGATGACGAACAGGTTCTTCGGTTCTTTAAAGAAACCGGATTTAACGTAATTAGCAACATTGGCCTCAGATGTGATACCGCCACATCGATATCTCACACACCACAAAAAGATGTCATTCAATGCGTCCTCAATGATCTTGATGGCGATAATGTTGAGGCAACTGCAGAAGCCGTGTATACCAATCAACGTTACAACGATCTGGCATTCTTTCCGCGCCCTCGGCATCAAAGATAAATTTATCGGCAAAGGCTAGCTGTTTGAGAGATACTAAGCCCTGAGCTCAGGCCTGAAAAATTAAGGCAGAGGCCGGGTCGAGATAATATGTCCATACATGATGGATCGCGACCATTTTGGATCGCGCTGCTTTAGCGCCTCAATAATTCCCCGATGCTGCTCGTTGGAGCGTTGCTGATTGCTGCGCCCGCGCCAGGTGCGCTCTTTGAGCACAGCTAGTGGCATATCCACCAGCTGAGACAGCAACCGCTTCAAAAGATCGCTAGCTGTGGCATCGACAATAACGGTATGAAATTCACTATTCAGCCGGGTAAATTCAAACAAAGAGTCAGTATCCGCGGCGTCTCCCAACGCTTCCATCTCATCGGCAAGCTGTTCTAATTTCTCGATATCTTTATCTTCAATATACTGAGTCGCCAACTTGGCTCCATACCCTTCAAGGTACGCACGAAGTTCAAAAATCTCGTCGATATCCTTATCGCTATAGGATTTTACCCGCGCTCCCTGATTGCGCTGCATTTCGATGAGACCATCGGCTTTGAGGCGCAACAAAGCATCATGCACAGGGGTTCGACTGATCCCGATGATATCGGCCAAATCAGTTTCAGTCAGATGCATTCCTGGCGTATATTCTCCGCTGAGTATGGAATCTCTGATCGCTGTATAGGCGCGCTGTGCTGCTTTAGACATTGTCCCTTGCTTAATACTATGACCTAAACTCTGCTATCACACCGCAGCAACGGCAGAAACTCACCAAAGAGGTGAATTTGAATACAATATTAAGCAAATACACCTAAATTTGTACACAATATTCTGAAAATAAATATATTTGAGTTAAAAGATAGAGCCAATAAAATACTGTTACTATTGATATAATTTATAAAACTGTCTTTTTTTAGACTTTTAATCGTCTTCGGGAATAAATTTTTGTATACAATAATAAACGCAATAATAACCCGAGGGTAGATTCATTAGTAATGGCAAACAATAAACATGCGGTCTGATGAGGAAATACTCAACACCAACTTCCTCGAATCACGCATACAAGGCATTGCACCCACTGATAAGAAATACACAATATCCCATTCGACGCTCTACCCGGTAAACCAGTGGGTTTCTGAGTCCGTTGTTTTAATACTAACATATTGATTTTATTATTTTTTTTAACCTTGTTGGTAGGTGTTTCTCAAAAAACCCCTATAAATTTCTATACTTCTGATGTATCGGTTAAGTGCAGACATTCCGCTGAGAAAAAGGGGGGTAGGGTTAGTTTTCTTATTGTCTATTTCGCATACACACAGACAGATTTTAGAATAGTTTCACCTGATGAGTTAGGAGGGGGATACATCCATTGTGGGTTTTTAAGAGTAACAGTTTCACCAGTTCCACCACCCATTGGTTCTTTGTGCGAAGAAAAACTCAAAACCTTAATCCGAAATAATTTACAGTCACCTTGTTGATAAACTTTCCCAGACAAATATCCCTGTTCGGTTGGTTTCAAGAAATCACTCAAAGTCCACCAATAAACATACCCACCGTGTTTTCTGATTCTCTCAAAATCCACATAATGGGTATTTCCACTCACATTTTTAACCACCTTCTTCCACTCCGCAAAACTGGTGGATGAGAACATCACAGAGAATATGAGTGTGGATATGGTGAGTAGTTTTTTCATTCAATCAACACCCTTTGTATTTCTTACGAACACATTCACGGGCAAGTCGTTGAGCAGTTTCAATCTGGTTTGAGTTCATCCGTTTCGCAACGATGTCTCCGTTTTCAGATGCGTTCTTAATTTTCCCAGATGATGCGGCAATGTTGTACCACATATGAGCACGGATATAGTTTTGTAAAACACCTCGTCCATTGTCGTACATTGTACCCAGATTGTACTGGGCATAGGCATTCCCCTGTTCAGCACCAAGTCTGTACCACTTCAACGCAGTCTTATAGTCTTGTAGAACACCTTTTCCTTGGTCGTACACAAAACCCAGATTGTTCTGGGCACGGGCATCACCCTGTTTGACAGCAAGTCTGAACCACTTCAGGGCATTCTTATAATCCTTTGGAACACCTTGTCCTTTGAAATACATCAAACCCAAATTGGTCTGGGCACGGGCATTCCCCTGTTCGGCAGCAAGTCTGAACCATTTCACCGCAGTCTTATCGTCCTGGGTAACACCTCGTCCTTTGAAATACATAAAACCTAGACTGGACTGGGCATCGGCATCCCTCTGTTCGGCAGCAAGTCTGTACCACTTCACCGCAGTCTCATCGTTCTGTGGAACACCTTGTCCGTGTTCGTACATCCCACCCAGATTTTTCTGGGCATTTATTACATCTTCTTTGGAATAAAAGAGTGATAAAACACCTTTGTTTTCAGCAAGAGGTGTCCATTCACGCAGGGCAGTTGCGTAGTCTTTCTTGTTGTATGCGTCTAAACCCTTCTGAAAGTCAGCACTCCACCCCTCTGTTGAGGACAACAACAGGAGTGCAAAACCCATCAGAACTGGCAGCAGTCGTTTCATTCTGTGATTATAACAGAGAATTGGTGGGAGTGGGATAGTTGTGGAATTGAAGTTAGTTGGTGGGTCAAGTAATATATTAAAATCGTTTATTTTCAATTACTTATAAACTATACATTGGTTTCTGAGACCTACCGGAAGGGCCGGGTCTTGCTGGCTGGTGATTCCGCTCACGTCAACAACTTGCTTGGCGGTATGGGTATGAATGGCGGCCTTCATGATGGCGTCAATGCGGCAGAAAAATTCATTCAAATATTGAACCATGGTTCCAGTGAGGATTTGCTGAACCTCTACAACCGACAACGGCAGCTAATTGCAATTGAATACGTGCAGGCGCAAACGATCCACAACAAAAAAACATGGAAAAAAAAGACCCAGCCGTCAGGTAAAAGCATCTGGATGAAATCCGGGAAATCCAGGATAATCCGGAAAGATAACTTGAGCTCATGATGCAAGTTTCGATGATCAACTCGATCAACAAATCAAAGGCGATTATTTAAGCTGAAGCCTGATTAACTAAATCAGCTGCTTTTTCGGCGATCATAAGTACTGGCGCGTGGATATTGCCGCTGATCAGATCTGGCATAACCGAGGCATCAGCGACCCGCAACCTCTCGACACTCCGAACTTTTAGCTCGGCGTCAACCACCGAGCTTTCATCACTGCCCATGCGGCAGGTGCCACAAGGATGATGGACCGTCACACCGGTCGCCCGGATATGGGCGTCAATTTGATTATCTGTTTTCATATCTGCGCCGGGCAGAAATTCTTCGCCGCGATAGTCACCCAGCGCCGATTGTCCAGACAATTCACGGCACAGTTTAAAACCTTCACGCAACAGCCACCGGTCTTGTTCAGTCGCCAGAAAATTCTGTCTGAGGTGCATTAGTTTTTTCGGATCGGCTGAAACCAGCTTCAAACTGCCCCGGCTTTCGGGATGCAGCAACACAGCCCGGCAGCCAAAACCGTCGCGCCACACCGGCTTAATCCCCGAAAACCACGGATGGGCGTTGATCGGTGCACCATGAAACAAAAGTTGAATATCAGGCACATCGGATTCTGGGTCTATTTTGGTAAATCCGGTCAGCCCGCCAGGAAAGTCTACAGCACTGCCTTTGCCGAAGAAGTAAGTTGTCAGCATATTGATGGCGAGCCGGTCATAGCGCGCTTTAGCAACAAACGGTCCCGGCTGTTTACGATGATAAGCCACGCCAGCTGACATGTGATCCTGCAAATTTTGGCCTACTTCCGGTGCATCGGTAACGACATCCAGCCCATGCTTACGTAGTTGGTCCGCTGGCCCAATACCGGACAACATCAACAAATGCGGCGAATTAAGCGCGCCTGTCGCGACAATGACTTCTTGCTCAGCCCTGATGCTTTGCAACTGACCATTTAGACCGGCCAGCTTAACCCCAATGGCACGATTGTTTTCGATCACCAATTTTGTCACAAACTGCTTGAGTTTGAGCGTTAAGTTCGGGCGCTTTAGGGCTGGCCGAAGGTAGGCATCGGCGGCGCTAAAACGGCGGCCATTGACGATGTTTTGCTGGGTGCGGGCGAGACCGAACTGATTTTCGCCATTGTAATCCACCGTCCGGCCAAACCCCATTTGATCGGCAGCCCTCAGATAAGCATCAAACATCGGATCGCGATAGGTGCTGGGTCGGATTTTAAACGGGCCATCACCACCGCGGTATTCATCTTCACCGCCCGACCAGCTTTCACCGCGTTTGAAATAGGGCAATACATCATCGTAGCCCCAGTGATCCAGGCCAGTTTTCTTCCAGCGTTCAAAATCACCCGGATTGCCGCGCACATAGGTCATCGCATTTATTGACGAGCAGCCGCCGAGAACTTTGCCGCGTACGCATTCAATTTCACGGTTATCCATATGCGGTTCTGGCCGAGTATCATAGCCCCAGTCATGACGCCTGTTTTGAACAAACTTTAGCCAGACCAAGGGAATTTTGATCATCGGATCACGGTCAGCGGGGCCGGCTTCAATCAACAGCACCCGTTGATCTGGATTTTTGCTTAAGCGATTGGCAAGGACGCAACCGGCGGAACCGGCACCAATGATGATGTAGTCAAAAGATGGCGCACCCGATTTCACTAATCACCACCCACCATTTACTTATCGCCGACTTCGATAACTATGGCCATGCCAGTATCGCCTGCAGCACAGCCGGTAAACATAGCATTGCCACCGCCTTTGATGACCATCTCCTCGATCAGCTCAATGACACCGCGAACACCCATCGGCGCCTGTGGATGACCCCAAACCAGCGTGCAGCCGTAATTGTTCATCTTGTTGATGTCATAGCCGGTTTCTTTGACAAAGTAGGCATCGTTGACGGCGAATGGATTGTGGGTTTTGATCGCCTCAATATCGTCTAGCTTCAAACCTGCACTTTCAAGCGCACGATGAACAGCAGGCACCGGCGCTTCCGGCATATAGCCATTGGCAGCGCGGGCCATGCCGAAACCCTTTATTTTCACCACAATATTTTTGTCGCTGCTAAATTCAGCGGCTTTTTCCGGCGTCGTCACAATCATGCAGGCATTGCCATCGGTTGGATGGGTTTGACCGCCATAGGTCACCGTGCCCTCCGGTAAAACGGGTTTCAAGGAGGCAAGTTTTTCCGGATTGGATTTAAAGACGCCTTCGTCACCGTCCATTGTACCCACGGTTTTTTTAAAATTCGCTGATGGCACATCGAACGGCAAAGTCATAAATTTTTTCAAAAAAGCAGAATCGTCAGCCAGCGCCATTTGATACTGTTCCTGGCGTAGCAGCACAATTTCATGCTGCTCTTCAGTGGTGATTTGGCTTTTCTTGGCAACGTTTTCGGCTGTTTGCAACATCGAGTGGCCGCCGAGTGCATCGCATTGCATGTTATCGACAGTGAGATTTTCGTGAACCCCTGTACCGCCAATCCCCGAAGGTGCCGGATAATAAAGCTGCGGACCATTGGAAACCCGATCAACCGTAGCGACGAGTGCCACACCAGACATTTCAGCCTCAACAGATTGCGTCGCATCCAAAATACAGCGCACGCCGGTCGCACAAACTTGCGAAATTGTCGGGCCACCGACATCCGGCGCACCGATCAAGCCAGTGAACCAAGGCAAACCATGAAAGGATTGGTGCTGCGGCACGGTAAGACCGAGTGTCGCGTAGTCAAAAGCTTCCGGGCTGATATCACGTTTGGCGAGCTCGGCTTTAGCGACATGGGCGCCAAATTTTATACTGTGGAGATGAGATAAGGTGCCCTGCCATTTGGCAAAAGGCGTTGACCAATAAGCCCCATAGGGGATTTGTGCGGTAAAAGACATTGAGATTATCCTGGTGCTGTAAGTTTTTCTTAAAGATAAAGCTTGTCCGGCTTACAAACAATCACATTTGATGTTCCAATTAAGCCGCGTAGGTCTCCTGATAAATGGATTTTGCCCAGCCGCGACCGCCGCGTTCGGCACCGGCTTCTTGCTCTTCACCCTGGAGCCATTCGCGCACGGGAATATAAAATCCGGTTTTAGGCCGATTTAAAACATTTTCCGGCAGTGCTGTTGCTGGGCTTCGCGCCATATCAATTTTATTGTATCCGCACGCCGCGAGCTTGGTAAATAGAGTAGCGTCAACCAAAGGAGTACGAATTTCCAATGAATGCGCCATACCGGCCCAATCTGAATCTCTGAGCAGTTGATTTCGCATATACCAGGCACTTTCCAGAAGCGAGACTTTATTGATAGGGTTTATAATCCCAGTTACCGTCAGGTTGAGGTTATTAAATAAATTCAGATCCCGCCAGCCGTCGCGCACCAAATCCGTATCCAGAAATTGGGGTAGCTCCCAGGGCAGAAACAATCCGCGCCGCAACAAATAGGCCGAACCATAATCGGCTGAATATTCAAACAGAGAAGCATATTTGGGTGAGGTTAAATGCCGCAACAAGGAGCCGCTCAACACACGAAAACCTGCACCCAAAACCCTGATACCTGGTACCCAGCCGAGCCTGCTTACCAGTGACGGAATTTGCCGAAAGGAATCATAGCCGCCAAACAACTCATCCCCGCCCAAACCCGACAAAGCAACTTTTAACCCCATATCGGCTGCTTCCTTGGCGACGAAATAAGTGTTTACGCCATCGATGGATGGTTGATCCATCGCCGCCAATAGCTTTTTCTTATCGGTGTGAAAATCGTTACCCTTGACGGTGCGCGTTTGGTGACGGGTGTCGTAGCGGGTGGCAATCTCAGCAGCGAGCGGTGCCTCATCCAAGGGCCCATCGAAAAACTCATCAAAGCG